>JACRHU010000046.1 GCA_016211995.1 Candidatus Pacearchaeota archaeon | reverse complement strand
AGTTGAAAGAATGACTGGCTAATTATGTCTTTATCTTGCCTTCTTTTTTTAGTAGAGAGATTGACTGGCTAATTATATTTTTATCTTGCCTGCTTGCCAGTCTTTTATAATTATTCTTGCTGTTTTATCTGCATCTATTCCTCCACCCTTTATTAAGAAATTTCTTCTTTTTCCAAGCTGTTCAATTAGCAATTCAGAATCACCTTTTGCATCAATTTTATAGAATTTTTCAAATACATTAGGGTAGTTCTTCATTAATTCTGCAACAACCATTTCAGGATCTTTTATCTTAGTATATGTTTTGACATTAATTTTTGCATGTTTCATAAGATAGCTTTTTCTTATGGCATCTTCTTTTTCAGGTATGACTCCTGGAGTATCTATTAGGTAAAGACCTTCACTTAATCTTATTTTTTGCATTCCTTTTGTGAATCCTGCTTCACTTGAAATCTTAGTGGCTGGCTTTCCTGCAAGTAGATTTATTACTGAGCTTTTGCCAGTATTTGGATATCCAATAACTCCAATATATACTTTATCTTTTTTCATTCTCTTTGCTTCAATTTTTATAATATCTCTTACCTTATGTATAGACTTTCTTTTGGCACAGGATACAACAACTCTTGGCCTTATTTCTAGCAGGTCAAGCTTTTCTTCAAGCTCTTTAGCCTCAGCTAAATCAGATTTATTTACAACAAAAATAAGTTTCTTATTAGATTGTTTTACAAGTTCCTCATACTGGATATTTCTAGTCTCTTCCGGGAATCTTGCATCAATCACTTCAAGAACTATGTCAGACATTGCTATTACTTCTTTAACAATGTCTGGGATTGTTTTCCTGTCAAATTCACCTTTTTCTATCTTGCTTCTTCTTATTATAGTTCTGTGTATTCTGAATTTCATTGAATAAAGAGGTAAAAACTATTTATAAAAGTAGTCAAATTCATGAAGGAAGCAATTCTAGTTTGTGATATTCTTTGAAGCTAAGTATTTCTATATCTCTGATATTAAATACAGATTTAATTTCATTTAGAAGCTTAATCATTTCTTTTCTATTTTTGATTTCAATATCTATCTCAAAATCCAAATCAGATAATGTTCTGTCTAGATAAATAATATTTGTATGATTTAAGCAAAAATTTAATATTTCATCATATTTATAAAAATCATTCAATACCATATCTATCTTGTAGTATTCATACCCTATTTTTTCAAGGTTAATATCAACTCTGTACCCCTGTATTATCTTTCTTTTTTCCATCTGTCTTATCCTGAATGCAATAGTCCTTGGAGGTTTTTTTAAATTCGCAGAAATTTCAACTAAAGGCGTTCTTGCATTTTTGCTTAGTATTCTTAATATTCTTATGTCCAATTCATCATGCTCTACTAGATTCCTTTCTCCAATGACCTCGTATTTATCCGAACTACTTTTCTCCAAAAGATAATTTCTCTTGAAGTGGTATACTTTCGAAAAAGCATCTACTCTTTCCTTCCAAAAATGTTTCCGAAATTTTTCCTTGAATTCAAGCCAGAAATCATCAAATTCATATATGCTCTTTACCCAAATCATAAATCCTAAATCATAAATGCTTTCTATTTTGCTGATTACTCCTACTTTGTTATTATCCTTTAACCATTTCACCATCGCTTCTTCTTGCTCTGCCTTTAAATTAAAGAATTTTAAGTATACTCGAAAGCTGAAGTATCCTAATTTTGAATTATCTATAACAGGATAATACCCATTTACAACTCCCTCTTCTTCAAGTCTTCTGATTTTATAGCTAACTGTATTTTTATTTAGCCTTACCCTTTTTGCAATATCAGAATTACTTCTTCTTGCATTATCATCTAATTCTTTCAAGATTTTCCAATCCTTTAATTCTAGCTTATTCATTTTAGATAAAACGCAATATAGTATTTAAATATTGCGTTATGAACAATTTTTAAATAAGAATATTAATATAAGAGTATTACTTATATGTAGTAACAGAATAAGTAAACAATTTAGATAAACTAAAATGGAAACAAGGACAAAAGTGAATGGAGGAGAATTGTATGGTGAGATAATGAGAAATATCTCTCCTAAAGTAAATGAATATATTCAAGATAAAATCACCTCTTTAGGGCTATCCTCGGAGCTAGAAGAACTTGTTTTAGAGCTTCCAAAGAAAAGAGAAGGAAAGAATATAATGAGATCTACAATGAGCTTTCTTATATATAAGAATCTTGGAGGAGATTACGATATAAGTAGAATTCTACCATTACTAGCACTCTCGGAACTTTCTAATTATTATGCTTATTTAGACAACTGGATACTAGATAATAAGGGTGGTGTTTTGGAAGACAATAAAAGAATCAAGGATATTACTATTGCCTCTGAGATAATTAGGGAAGTTATTCAAAAATGTTTAGAAGAATTTGACATAGTAGATGATAAAAAACGAGAAATTTCCAAAAGACTTGCTGAATCTAGCATAAGTTGCTATCATGGGCAATTTACAGACCTTAATGTTCTTAATGTCAGCAGAGCTGGTGAATTAACAGAAGATGAATTTATCTTAAGATATGCTCATAGGTCAAAACTTCTGAGTGGAGAACTCTATGGATTTAGTGCAGAAATTGCTGCAATAGCTGCAGATACATCAGAAAAACAAATTGAGCAAGCTAAGAAATTTGGGTCTATATTTGGAACGGGGCTTCAGATGAGCAATGATCTAGGAGATTTTGCCTTATTTCTAGGAAAGGAAAACTCGGTCTCATTTAAGCACTACAGGGACCAGCTAGCCGATATTACAAATGGAAGGCTTACACTTCCAATTTTTTATACACTCAGATACGGCTCAGAAAAAGATAAAGAGCCATTAACTAGCTTAATAGGAAATATAAATGCAACAATTGAAGAAAAAAAGGCTGCGTCTTTGGCAATTTTAAGTTCTGGTGCATTCAACAAAACAAGAAGTATATTAAAAAAATATCACAAGGAACTTAAAGGACGTGTTAAAACTTTTGAGGACAATGAATATAGGGCTGCGCTTTCTTCAATGATTGAAACAATAATTCGTAATAAATATATTGAAGATTTGAAGGAAATTGGAGGCAAAAATGGCACTTGTCATTAAGACTAATCTTCAAGATGAAGATTTAGGAGCAGTTTCCAGAGAAGAGGCACATAGGGGTAATGGAATTTTGCACAGGGCTATTGTAGTTATAGTCAAAACCAAGGAAGGTAAATATCTGCTCGCTGCAAGATGCAATAAAAAACAGCTTTGGCCAGAAACTTTTGATTTGTCTATAGCAACTCATCCAAAGAATAATGAATCTTATGAAGAATCTGCAAAAAGAAGGCTTTCTGAGGAATTAGGCTTGAATGTTAATCAGGTTAAATCCTTGGGCGTATTTTCCTATTTTGTTAAACAAGGAGAAAATTGTGAAAATGAATTTTGCAGGGTATTCTTGGCAGAGGTAGATGAAAATAGCATAAATTTCAACCCTGAAGAAATTTCACATATTGTTTTTTGTGATAAGAATGAAATACTTAGATTATGTTCAGAAGGAAAATTAACTCCTTGGGCAAATCTAGTTATACTCGGAGGTTATCTGGATTAAAATGAAAATATTAAATGAATCTATTAATCTGAAAACAAGGAAAGAGTTTGAGATTATTAATATTACTGATAAGATCATAAGTTCAGTAAGGAAATCAAAGATAAGGCAGGGATTTGTAAATATCTTCAGCAGGCATACGACCCTTGCATTAAAGATAAATGAAAATGAAAAATTACTTTTGAAAGATATGCATGATTTTTTGGAAAAAATTGCTCCAAAAAATAAGAGATATAATCATGATAAATTAGAATTAAGGCATGCCTGTCTTCCTAATGAACCAAAAAATGCAAGAGGTCATATAAAAAATCTTGTACTTGAGACTTCACAGATTATTCCTATAAATAATCATGAAATTTGTCTTGGTAGATGGCAGAATGTCTTTGCAATAGAAACCAGTGGTCCAAGAAAAAGAGAGATTATGATTCAGATTATTGGGTTATAATAATCTTTTTATTTCTTTGTAACTTTTTCTTCCTTAAAGAAATATTTTGCAATCATAAAGACTACAAAGGCAATTATAATGAAATTAATCAATGCAGCTAAGAAAGGCCCCCAACCAATCACTACAGGGCCAATTTTAAAGGTAGCTGTCTCCCATGCTCCGCCTGGAATAAAGGGAGTTATTAATGGCATTATGATATTATCAACAATTGATTTTATAAGAGTTGTAGAAGCTGCACCAATTATAAATGCAACAGCTAGCCCTAAAACTTTATACTCATTTAAAAAATCTCTAAACTCCTTGATTAAGCTCATTTATTCTAAAAGAGAACAATATTTTTAAAGCTTTTCACTCTTTATCTTCTTTTAAGTCATTTAAACTTATTGAGTTTATCATTTCCCTGAATTCTAGGAATTTATCTGCTGGAATTCTTGTTCCTGCCTTTGTAAATCCAGTATATTTTTCAGATGTTACAAATTCTCTTATTGTAACTCCTTTCTTGCCTCCAAAGCTATCCACTCTTACAACAACTTCTGTTCCTTCTCTCTTGCTTATTCTTCCAATATCTTTTTCTTCTGTCATCTTCTTTAATTATTTTAAGGATTTATAAATGTTTTTTATATATCAATATTCTTACACCAATTACATTTCTTTTTTTCAGGGCAAGGGCTATCTAGTATGCTCAATGCCCTATTCCAGATGAGGTTTACATTTTTAATGTTTACATTAACTTTCTGAAAGTCAATATTAAAAATAACAGTTCCTCTTTCTTTTACTTCTTTAGGAATATAGAAAAATAGAAAGGAGTTGTCTTCTGTGTTATGGCCATTTCTTCTCAGCAAGAGATTGTAGATATCAAGCTGATTTTTATAATGGCCAACTGTATCCTGTTTTAAAGGAAATCCTCTTGTTTTATAGTCAATAACAATAAGTTTTTCATCTCTTACCAGAATATCATCAACTGCTCCTCTTAGAACATTGCCTCTTTTATCTTTTAATGAGATTCCTTTATATCCATCTCTCCATGTAGTTAATATTTCTAGATTGTCGAATAGCTTGCAGTTTTCAAATTCTTTATTTTCAGCTAGTTCTGGAGGTAATTCTCCTTTTTTTCTATATCCATCAAAGTATGCCTTTAGTATGCGATCCATTCCAGAAGGTAAAGAAGGGAATATTCCACTTGGTCTTTCTATAGAAGCATTATGCTCAAGCCAGAAACATCTCTCGCAATCTTCCATTAAATTTAGTCCAGTAGGAGATAACTTATATGTTTTCATTTAAACTGCTTATACTTGTCCAGTTTGAACAAATTTCTTCATTGCCTGCTCAAGAATTATCTGTGGTGCAAAACCTTTTCTGCTGCAAGCCTTGACAAATTCATCAAATGTATTCTGGTCTATATTATAGTCCATTTTTCTTTTCCTTGGTCCTGGTGGTGTTGCTGCCATATTTATTTGAATTTGATATGATTTATAAAAGTAACCCTTTATTTAGTTTTTGAATCTGTTTCAGAATTCTCATCTGAATCTTCTGTATCAAGCTCTAAATCCTGCAAAACTCGGATTATCCTGTCTAACTTTGCATTAATTTTATTGAATTGCTCTGCAGAAATTCCTGATTCCTGTTTTCTGTTTCTGGAACCATCTGTTGTTTTAAAACAATCACTGCAAAAAACAGGCTTATCTCCTGTTGGTCTAAATGGCACCTGACATTGTTTGCCGCATTTATCACAAATAACATCATGCATTTCAGCCCTTCTTCCAGAGTCTCGGCCAAATCCTCTTGATCTTCCGCCAAACCTGCTACCACTAGATCTGTCTCCAAATCCGCCTTGCCTGTCTGATCTAAAATTTCCCATATTTATTTATTCAAATTACACTATTTAAATGTGTTCAAAAGGAATTTAATTATTTAGCTGAACGCCCGGAACAAGTCCATAAGAATGCGTTATGCCCTGTTTTTATTGGATTATATTAAAGCTTTTCAAATTTTCTTTCAAGGCATTTATACAAAATTCTAAAATCAGCTTATAGTTTCCATCATTTGCTTCTCTGACTGCCTTAAGATACTCTGTTCTTTGTTTCATATAGATATTTATCCATGGATATTTTTTCTTTTTGAAAAGAAAATTCATTATCAATCTTGAGACTCTTCCATTTCCATCCACAAAGGGGTGTATCGAAACAAGTTTCATTGAGACAATTATAGCTAATTCAAAAGGATGCATTTTAGGTTTATTAAGTTTATACCAATAAATTAAATTTTTTATTAACTGCGGGACTTTTTCAAAATCTGGAAATTTTGTATCACTTCTAAAAATTCTTACAGATGTTTCCCTGTATCTCCCAGCAAATCTTTCAGATATATCTTTTAGGATTATAGAATGAATTTTTAATATAAACATCTCATTTAAATCTCCATTATAGCCTTTCAGAAAGTTAATTGCTCCTATATGGTTCTTTGCTTCATTAATTTCTCTAATTGTCTTGCCTTCTGGGACTATGCTTTCATTTAGAATAAGATTGGTATCCTTTAGCGAAAGAGAGTTCCCTTCTATAGCATTGCTGTCATAAGTCAGTTCTGTAAAGAAGGTATTTTCAAATTTTTCAAATTCTTCTTTGCTTAACTTTTCTATCTCTTCATTGTAAATCTGCCTAAGCTTTTCAATTTCTTTCATTTGGTCTCTGCTCAGGTTTTCAGAGGGGATATTGCTAAGTATCTCTATCTCAAATTCTTGTTTTAGTCTTTCTATTTTTTCTCTTGGGATGCTGCCATAGCCAATAAATTTGCTTTTCTTAGTTATTTTACCATTCTCTCTTTTAATAAAAACAAGATAATTCTGCCTTTTTCCATTTACCTTCCTTATCTCATGATATACCATATCATCTTATGTGGGTACATCTTTATAAAGCTTTCTATTTGTACCCATATAGCAATTAAAAGAATTATACAGCATCGGTTTATAAATTGTAAGGGGTAAGCGCTCGGAACAAAAGGCACATAAACGCCGTGACGAGGAATTGAACCTCGAAGCCCTTACGGGCATAGCTTTCCAGGCTATTGCACTACCATTATGCGATCACGGCATTATTTTGGTAAAACATAGGCTGGTTAAAAAGGTTTTGGATTAAGGAGCTTTGCACATAATTAGCTCTGAACTAGTATATCTTTATTCACATTTATGTGCAAAGCCGGATTAAGAGAATGTTTAAAAATACATATTTGTTATTATTGGGATGAAGAGGGGATTGTTTGTTTTGATAGTATTTGTTACCTTATTTTCAATAGGTTTTGTTTCGGCATTACAGGCTATTTCTTGCATTGACAGTGATTCGGGAAGAGATTATACTGTCAAAGGAACTATTGTTTCTGATAAATCTAGTTATACTGACCATTGCGTAAGTTTTTCACAGCTTGCAGAATATTACTGCTCTGGTGAAAATATTATAGCTGAAACAGTAAGCTGTCCTTGTGAGGATGGAAGATGCGTTAGCTGTTCTGATTCTGATAACGGTAAAGTTATAGAAACATTTGGAGAAGTATTTACTTCTACAAGACAGAGTTATTTTGATTCTTGTCTCACTATTGGAAATCAGGTTTATGTAAAAGAATATTTTTGTCTAAATGATGAAGTTAGCTCTGAGAATATACCTTGCAACGGAGAATGTTATGCTGGTGTATGTCATACTGTATGCAACTATTCTTTTAACCCTTGCTCTGAAAAGCAATGTGGTTTAGTAGAAATAGGATGCGGAAAAAATATTTCCTGTGGTGCTTGCTCTTCAGATAAGACTTGTGTTAATAATATTTGTATTTCTAATTCTGCTCCTGTTGAAGAGACTAAAGAGACTATAACTCCACCAGCAGAAGAAACTAAAAGTCCAATCACTAGTCAGATAATTTCAAATCAGGATAATCAATCAAATCCAAAAATAGTTATTGTAACTGTTGTAGTACTTCTAATTATTTTATTCTTTGTTTTAAGAAAAGCTTTAAGAAAAAAACCAAAGATAACTCCAGAGAAAAGAGAAAGAGTAAAAGTACAAATTTCAAAGACTATGCAGAAGCCTAAAAGAAGAGTTATTAAGAAAGCTGTAAAAAAGACAGGACTTAAGAAAAAATCTGGAAAGAAAATTAAAAAGAGATAGGACTTTACTCAACCATTTCGATTTGGATGTTTATAGAACGAGGGATAGGCATCCTCATTATTGCATGCAGAACTCTGTCATCCATTGGCAAGTCTAAAATTCTTTTATGAATTCGCATTTCAAACCTATCGAAAGTTGCTTTGCCATCCCCACATGGAGACTTTCTTGTTGTTATTTTCAACTTTTTTGTAGGCAATGGAATAGGGCCCCTTAAAATAACACCTGATTTTATAGAGATATCTTTAATAGAATTACAAATAGCATTAAGTTCATCTATATTCGTACTTGCTAATTTTATTCTTGCGCGTGGCATTTTTTTATCCTTTTGCTTAAGGATTTCCTAAATCCTTAGTTGTTAAGCTACCAACTTAATGATAGTTGGTTTTAAGCTTTGTTGAAACAGAGCTTATAGCTTTTTACATCATTTACTTAAAAATCATAGAAAAAGTTGATTTATAAAACTAACTATTTGTAAGGAAAAGTTGGCAAACCAGAATGCCATATTATTTTCATTTCTTTTATGTTATTGCCTTTTTTATCCTTTGCTTTTTCTTCTTTAACAGAAAAACTCCAGCTTGCAGGATCTTCTGCAAGGTTCAAAGAAACATTCCATTCATTTCTAGCTTTCTTAACTTTTCTGCTTTTTATATCATAATCTGTAATTCCTTTTTTATTTGCATTTACAAAGTCATCATATGAATGCTGTTTTCTAGATTCACTTGAAAGCATCTCATAAGCTGTTTTATAGTCATCTCGGTAAATAGCACTCAAATAGCCTTTAACAGTTATTGCAGCGTGCTTTGCTTGAATTTTCTCATTTAATTGATCAAGCTTGGCAATTATCCTGTCCATCTTTTTGGTATTTTGATCACTCTGTGTGTACATAGCAATATTGCCAGCAGGTAAAACATCTCCTTGATATTGCTTTTTTTCAGGCTTGCATGATAAAGTAGAAAAAGCTACTGGAAGTGCAAGTATCAAAGCTAAATTTCTTGTTTTCATTTTAATATAAATTGATTATCCCTTTTTCTGTTGCGAAAAAACCTGTTTTTTCTATCTTTACAATCTCTGGATGTGTCTGTTCTAATATTTTAACAAGCATACTCTTTGCGTCTTCTTCTGAAGATTCTGCTACTATTGCTGTATCAAATGGATGTCTAAGAGTTGATAAATGATCGCTATACTGTATTCTAAAAATTGGATATTGTTCTGACATTTTTAATTATCTTCTATTTAAGGGTATTTTAAAATTAAAGTGGGTTCTTTGTCTAATCCTTTTCTATAAAATGGAGAAATTTCCTCATAAATTTTCAAGGCTTCCTCCATCGCTGTTCTTATATCTGGGGTTGTTATTTCTGCTGTCACATCTCCACGAGCATCTTCTACTACAATCCCTACATCCTTATTGTCCTTTAGAATATAAACCTCAGCCTCTCCACTATGGGGATCAGAAGGAAAGATCTCATAACCAGGCAATCTTTTTTTAAGCTCTTCACACATAATTTCTTTCATGGTTTTTCTTTCAAACCACTCATGTCTTATAACTTTAACCATTTTAGTATCCTATTCTTAAGGTTGCTGACCATTTAGTAAGCCTTTCAAATTCTTCAAGGGTTTCTTCTACTGCTCCCCTGATCTGAACTTCTTCTATAAAAGCTTCTAATGCAGCTGTTTGCCCAACTTGCCTTATGTTTCCTACTCTTCTCTCACCTTTTCTAATATCTACATTAACATAATAATCTGTTCTTATTTCATCTTTAATTGGAAATGAAGGCACCACCTCAAAACCCTCTGGAAGCCTTTTAATTAGTTCATTAACTACAAAAGTGACTCCTTTATCTTTGTACAATGGGTCTCTGACAATATATACCATTTTACCAAAAAAGGCATAGTTAGGTTATATTTAAATCTTATTGTTAGAATTCATTGTTACCTTGTCGGTTGGTAGAAAGAATTTTAAGGATTAATTTCTTACGCTGTATAAGGAAAATGAAAAGAGGGATTTGGATATTTGTTTTACTAACTATACTGATTATGGTTATTCTGATTGCGATAATGAGTTTTAGTTATATTACAAATAAAAAAATTATAGGCAATGAATCCTCAAACTTAACATCTGAAGAGAGTTATGAATGGGAAGTCAAATTAGACTTCTATAATAAGTCCTACAATAACCTTGAGGGTTATTTTAATAAGACCGAGATAGATTTTCTCACAGAATCTATTTTAGATAAACTTAATATTACTAAATATGAGTTTAATGGATATATAGTAATAATTAGTCATATACAAAGAGTAGTTAAAATTCCTGAAGAGGGATATTTACTTGGAACTTCTTTCAATTTTACATATAATGATGGAAAAAAGATTGTAGAGCCGAATATCAACCTTTCAAAATATAATTTAGTAACACTATACCGTTCAAGAATCTTAGGTCCACAAATGATTCCAGAAAATGATAGTAATTTGTCTTTTTGCTATAAAGAAAATGACTGTGCCATAGTGGATAATGGTTGTTGTGCTATTAGTAATTGTAATTATGCTGCAATAAATAAGAAGTATGTAGATTATTGGTACTCTAAACTTAATTGTTCCAATACAGGATGTATAGGAAGTGTATGTATGCAAGGATATGATACTGGCTGTAAAGAGAATACATGTATCCTTATTCCAAATGGTATTCTAAGTAGTATGGGGGTATGAATAATTTTAAATGTTAACCGTTAAAGTAACAATACATCGTTAGAATTAAAATAAAAGTTGCTTAAGCGACTTTCTTTGGTACAAGGTCTATACAAACTCCAGCAGCAACTGTTTGTCCTGCATCTCTGATTGCAAACCTTGCCATATGTGGATTGTCCTTTTGTCTTTCTAGAACAAGGTTTCCTTGTGGCTTGATTTTTACAATTGCAACATCTCCATTCTTCAAAAAATCTGGATTTTCTTGTGAAGTTTGTCCTGTCTTAGGATCGAGTTTTTTCTGTAGCTCAATGAACTGACATGGAATCTGTGCAGTATGAACATGGAATACTGGTGTGTAACCTTTTGCAATAACAGTAGGATGGTTAATAACTGCAATTTGAGCAGTAAATTCAGCAATAACATGGGGTGCTCTTGCAGCCTCGCAAATTACATCTCCTCTTGCTATATCTTTCTTTCCAATTCCTCTGATGCTTATTCCAACATTATCTCCTGCAATTGCTTCAGGAAGTTGCTCATGATGCATTTCTATTGTTTTAACTTCTCCTTCAACTCCTTTTCCTGTTCTTGAAGGTAAAACAACAACTTTCATTCCTGGCTTCATTTTTCCTGTTTCAATTTTTCCAACTGGAACAGTTCCAATACCAGTAATTTCGTAAACATCTTGAACAGGCATTCTCATTGGTAATTCAGTTGGCTTTTGAGGCTCTGTGAACAAGTCAAGCTGTTCTAACAATGTTGGGCCCTTGTACCAAGCCATGTTTGCTGATTTCTTTGTAATATTATCTCCTTTTAATCCAGAAATTGCTAGGAAGTTTATCTTTTCAACATTATAACCTGCTGTTTTTAACAAAGCAGTTACATCTGCCTTGACTTTGTTGAATTTTTCTTCAGAATAATTAACAGTATCCATTTGATTAATAGCAACTGCGAGTTGGTCTACACCCATTGTTCTCGCTAGCCAGATATGCTCTTTTGTTTGTGTCATGACTCCATGTTGGCATGCTACAACTAAGAAAGCAGCGTCTGCTTGGCTTGCTCCTGTAATCATGTTTTTAATAAAATCTCTGTGTCCTGGAGCATCAATTATAGTTACCTGGAACTTATTTGTAACAAGTTTCTTGTAAGCTAAGTCGATTGTAAGTCCTCTTTCTCTCTCTTCTTTAAGCTTGTCCATAACAAAAGCGAATTCAAAGCCTGCTTTTCCGTGTTTAGCAGCCTCTTCCCTCAACTTTGTTAGCTCTTGCTCAGACAACTTTCCTGCTTCATACATTAATCTTCCTACAGTTGTAGATTTACCATGGTCTACGTGACCGATAAACACAACATTCATATTTCTTTTTTCTGCCATTTTCTTTAAAATATTAAAGATTTATAATTACTTTTCAAAAACTAGATTTATAAACCTTTCGGTTTTCGAAAGGTTTCACGAGGATTTATATTCTATAATAATACAAAGTAAGTTTTTTATCCACTTTAACTGGCTTCCAGCCAGTAAATTTCCAGAAATGTGAAACAATTCTTGTTCTTTTTTTTAGTTTTTTTAACTTTTTTCTTAATCTGTCGTTTGCTTTTGCTCTTAAAAATAATAATATGACATTAGCATCATCTATATTCCTATGAAAAAAGTTGCCATACAAAATTTTAACATTTTTTCTCCTACTTAAAAAAGCATTTACCTTTGCGATGGCAAAACGTAAAGGATCAATCTCAATGCCCGTAGCTCTCTTGCATCTTTTTGAAGCTTCAATAATCATCTTTCCTGTTCCACAGCCAAGGTCATAAACAATATCATTCTTAGAAACTTTAGCCATTTCAAGCATCTTTTTTATTTTCTTCTTGCCTGTAGGAAAATACTCTGCTCCAAACAGCTTGGAATAATAGAACCATAACAAGAATAAAAACAAAACTATTGAAATTTTCAAAATAAAATACATTTTAGATTTTGTTTAAAAAAGTTTTTAGTGCCTGTCTTGTTTCTTCTCCATGTGGAAGTGAAAAACTTGAAAAATCATTCCAAGAATAGCCTACACCTTTAGGATTTGTAGCTAAATAAGCATCAAAAGAAGTTTGTGCAAGTTTAACTTGATTATCTTTAACAAATTGGTTTGCATCTTCAAAATAATTAGATGCCCAGTACTCTCCAACCATCCAAGGTATATTTTTCTGTTGGCTAAGTGTAGCATACAATTGATATTGTTCAAACTCTTTTTTATATCCATCAAGCCCCATCTGCTCACTTACAGGAGGTCCAACATCGACAGATGCTATATCAACATTAATAAAAGAAGCATCTAAAACTTCTTTTGGTCTTTTATCTACCTGAGTAATTTTATTTATAACCTTTCCGGAAAATTTTTCTTTCACAGCAGCATTAGCAAGTGGCGCGAATTCTGCAACTTTTTGAAATATTTCTGTTTCACTTCCCCACTGTTTTTGCTCCTGAAAAAATAAATCCGGCTCGTTATTTACTGTAACATATTCTACTTTATATTTTTCCATTAACTCACCAGCCTCTTTAGAAAAATTAAGATAGGCTTTTTTAAAAGTTTCATAGTTTCCTAGACTAGCACCTGAGCCTGGTGGGGCATTTAGATATTCTAGGGCAACCCACACAGCCAGACCTTTTTCCTTTATCTTTACAATATCATTTAAAAGAATAGATTTGGCAGCTTCATCTGCATAATATTTATTTCCCTCTAAAGAATTAATCATTAGAAGTTGTACTGTATTAAATCCTGTTTCCTTTATCTTCTCAAGTTTTTCATCACTTATTAACTCATTTTTTGGTGGTCCTTCTTTACTGTAAATAGCTGGCCCTTCATTCAACGCCTTTATAGTAGACGGATAATTTCTTGTCAATTTAGAAATTTCAGATTCAGATGGCAAAGGCATTGCTTTTGGTGGTCCGCTATGTTCTTCAGCTCCCCCTGGACGTTGCCCAAATCCTCCTGGTTGTCCAAAACCATTACCTTGTGGCTTTAATAAAAAAAATATAGTTCCTATAATAATAATTGCAATGAAAATAATTGCAATTAAAACCCCCCTTTTCATTTATAAAATAGAGCTCTGCTGTTTAAAAACATTATCAAAGAATTTATATATCTGCTATGTCTGAAAATAAAATGATGCCAATAGAAGCCTTGATTGAAACATATCCAAGAACAAAATTGTTAAAGGAAGTTATTACTCAAGAAGATTTGCAGGATAAGTCTGAACTTTTTAAGGGATTACAGCCAAAGGTCAGAGATGAATTCAGGGAAAGTTTAATTGCCTATATGGAAAGTGAAGAAGCCTTGATTGAACAAGGCCATAAAGGAAAATATGCTTTATATTATAAAGATAAGTGCATTGGGATTTCTGATAACTATAATGAGTTAGTAAAATCTTTTATGACAGAAAAAGGCGAACATGCCTGTTATTGCAGCAAAATTGGCGGTGGAGCTTAATCTTTTTCTTACTTTTCTTAGGCTTTGCACATAAATGAGTATATTGTTCCAAAGTTAATAATGTGCAAAGCTCTTTTTTTAGAAAAATTTATAAATAACTGATGTACGTTAAATTCTTGGATGATTACAAATGGCAAACGAAAATGCTTTAGAGTCAAGAAAAGGACTTTTGAAAGAAGAATTAGTTAAGAAGGGTATAGAATATGTTCTATCAAATCCTCCTTTCAGCGTTATGGGCCCTAGCGGTAGAATGGAATATAGAACAAATTTACTGACATTCGTAGAATTAGAAGAAAAATTAATTGAGCAAGGCCATAAAGGAAAATATGCATTAATCTACAAAGGCCAATGTCTAGGAGTAGGAGATAATAAAACAACATTAGAAGATTCGTTTAGAAGCAAAATGGCTTTTGGTGCAATATCTTTCTGTAGCAGAATTGGTGGTGGAGCTTAATTACTGATTGTTAAGAAAGATTTTATAAACTTGTTATGCTTTAGTAATTTATGAATCTTTTTAAAAGAATTGTGATGCCGGTTGCTCTTGGTTTAGGTTGTATTGTAGCTAGCAGTTTTTTATTCTACAACCAAGGATATCAAAAAGGTTTTATGCGGGGAGGAAGAGCAGAAGAATATTTATGGCAGGTGGGCAGTAAAATTCAACAAATACCAATTATTAGAGATGCGCACCACTTTGATTTGGTTCTCGCAGAAGTTAAAGATAATAAAGGAAATCCAAAAACCTACATACTAAGTAGAGCAGAAAGTCCAGGAGGTTTTGGCTTTCTTGATAAAAGGAAAATTGATGAAGAATCAGTACCTCTTAACTCATATCCATGTTATGTAGATAGTGATATAAATCTCTCTCCTTCTATTCCACTCTCTGATATCTGTGTGGTATCTTTGGATCAGAATCGTTTATCTGATTTAAGTTATCGCAAAAAATTATACGAGGATTTGAAAGCTGATAAATTACCAGCTAATAAGTATGAATTAATTAATGGCAAGCTGGTTATGGTTTCTAAAATGTTTGATATCAAGTAAGACTGAAAAATTCTAAAAAATAAATTTTTTTAAAGAAAAGGTTTATTGATTTTCAGCTAAACCCTTTCTTTGTCTGATTTTTTGTATTACACGCTCTTGCATTTCTGTTGGAGTTCTTGCAAAAACTTGGTCAACAATGCTAAAAATTCCTCTACCCTCTGTTGCGCTTCTCAAGTCGCTTGCTAAACCAAACATTTCTGCAACAGGCATTTTAACATCCATCTTAGTATGGTCTGCTTCTTGTTGCACATCAAGCAGCTGGCCTCTTTTACTTTGGAATAATCTTGTTATATCTCCCATGAATCTTGTTGGAGCTTCTACTTGTAAAATTTGTAAAGGCTCGAATAAAACAGCCTGACCATCTCTCATACATTCTTTAATTGCATCCCTTACAGCAGGATAAACTTGAGCAGGGCCCCTATGAATAGCATCTTCATGCAATTTTGTATCTATTAAGCTTACTTTTAGCTTTGTGCATGGCTCTCTTGCCAAAGGACCTTGATCAACTACCATCTCAAAAGCATCCATTATCATTTCAATGACCTCTCCAATATGAACAATACCCCTTGTCTTATCAAGCAAAATACAGTTTCTGTAAACATCTCTGTATTGTCTTGCCTCATCATTGCTCACACCAAGATTTTGTAAAGTTTTCCATAACTCTTCATTTTTCTTTTTAATTCTGCCTTCTGGTATCTCTCCACTCTTAACTGCCTGATAAATATTTTCTTCAAGCGGCTCAACAACCATATAGAAAATATTATGCTTATTTGGAGATCTTCCTTCTAATTCTCTAGAAGGTTTCATTACAGTCTCTCTATAAACAACTATTGGTTCTGATGTGAGTACTTCTGTATTTTTTTCGCTTTTAATTCTGTTGACAACTATCTCTAAATGCAGTTCACCCATTCCACTCATTAAATGCTGTCCTGTTTCTTCATTAATCTGAATTTTAATAGAAGGGTCTTCTTTTGCTACCTGTTTTAATACACTGATAAGCTTAGGCAAGTCTGCTGCTTTTTTTGCCTCAATTGCTTCTGTAACAACTGGCTCGAAGATATGCTTAATCTCTTCAAATGGAGTTTCTGGCTCTAATGTTATTGTTTCACCTGCATTTCCAGATATACCTGCAATAGCAAGAACATTCCCACAAGGAATTTCTTCCATTGACTCTGTTTTAATTCCATTATAAATAAAAACTCTTTGAATTTTCTGCCTTACTTTTGCATTATTAAGATAAACATCCATTCCTTCTTTAAAAGTTCCTGAAAATAATCTTCCAGCAGAAATTTCTCTGCCTGTCTTTGGTTCAATAACAATTCTTGTGATAACAAATGCTGGCTTTCCATTTGGATTACATTCAATTAAATTTTTTCCAAATTCAGAATCAAGCTCGCCATGCCAGATTTTTGGAATTCTATATTTTTGAGCTTCTAGTGGATTTGGAAGATGCCTAATTGCCATATCTAAAATAACTTCATATAAAGCAGCATTTTTCCATACCCAATCCTTTCTTTCTTGCTCTTCCATCTCGTAAATTCTATTGATATCTTTGAATGTAACTCCTTTTTTCTGCATGAAGGGCAGAGATAGCGCCCAGTTATCTCTTGCTGAACCAAAGGCTACACTACCATCAAGTATACTTACTTTCCATTTTTGTTTGTAATCATGCTCTGCTATTCTTTCTATCAACCGATTAAATTCTGTAATTATTTTTACAATTCTTTGCTGAATTTGTTCAGGACCAAGCTTTAACTCTTTAATCAGTCTATCTACTTTATTAATGAAAAGTGTAGGCTTAACTCTCTCTCTTAAAGCCTGTTTTAATACAGTCTCTGTTTGTGGCATTATTCCTTCTGATGCACAAACAAGAACAATTGTTCCATCAATTGCTCTCATTGCTCTTGTGACATTTCCTCCAAAATCAACATGACCTGGGGTGTCAATTAAATTAATCATGTACTCTTTTCCTTGATATTCATGAATCATAGAAACATTTGCAGCATCAACAGTCAGAAGCCTTTCTTGTTCATCTGAATGCTGCCAAGTCATCATTCCCTCTTCTAAGTTTCCTGCATACTTCTCAGTCATCATTCCAGCTGCAGCTAGCAAATTGTCTGTAAATGCTGTTTTTCCGTGATGGATATGCGCAGAGGTACAAATATTCCTAATATTTATTTGCACTTTCATAAGCCTTTTGAACTTATCAATTCTTGATTCTTTTTCTGCCATTTTTGTGTTGTTATGATATAGCCTTTGATATCAAAAAATCCTTTTTTGGATTTTAGGATCCTAAAAACCTTTTGGTTTTTGCGATTAGTTCCTAACTTATCGATAATATCTAAAGATTAAAGATATTAGCAACCAATCATGCGGTTGTTTAATATTATTATAAAAAGACGGTTTTTAAAGCTTTTTAATTCAATAAGAAAAATTTATAAGGTTTTTTAAACTTCTATATTTAAGCCCTTACCAGTTATAAACTAAAATGGTTTTTAAGAGATTGTTTAAAAAGGTAGCGGTAGCGTCAGCATTAGCTACAGCCTTAATTTTATTCACTCCCTCAAAAGTTCATGCTCTTGAGACAGAGCATGCGGTTACTTCATTTGCACCGACACAGCAACAAATAGATGAAAAAGAAAGGGAAAAAGAAAAAAAGCTACAAGAAATAGAGGACTTGCTCGATTTTGACAAGGAACCAGTATGGCTCGAAAGTTTGAATACAAGAATAACTGATCCAAAAGACTTTGAAGAAAATGTGGTTAAAAAAATACAGAAGCTGAAAAATGTAAGTATGTTCATTCCTTATGGTAAAGATGTTTCTATTAATCTCTCTTCTTTTGAGAGAAATTATACCTCAAGCTTATATTTTAAAGGAGACAAAACAAAAGGAGTTTTAGATTTAGTCAGTTTGCGTGAATTCATGCATGGCCGTGGTCCAATAAGTTTAACATTTCAGCATCAATTTTCCAGCAAAATAGCAACACAAGGTAGCATGTCTATTGGAAAAAGAAATTATTTTAATTTGAGCACCTCTTTCCAATTAAATCCAAAAGATAAGCTTACTTTGTTCACTACACTTAATGAAGGCAATTTGTCATCATACAGACTTCAAGGAAATGTTTCAAAGCTGAATTTAGATTATCTATATGGCCACAATCAATCTTCAACAGAACTTAATTTACATACAATTCAGAAAATTGGGAATAAAAATCTTGAAGCAACATATAGAATGTATGAAAGAGACAAAAGATATACCTCGTACAGGTTTCAGTTTAAAGATAATAAAAGATTTCAATTTGCATTAGCAAAACCAGATTTTGCAGACAAGCCAGGTTTAGAAGCAATCTTACAATTTCCAACAAAAAAATCAGGAAATTTTACACTCTCTACGTCAATTGGGGATCCAAAAACAAGTTATTATGGTTTAGGCTATCAAATCAATAAAAAAGGTTTATCATTATCTACAAATTTTAACTTTACCCAAGGCAAAATCTACGAAGACATCAGATTTGGATTTAGTAAGGAGTTTTGATTAACCTATCATAGCAGCTAAAATTCCATAAACCCAAACTCCCAATTCTGATAAAAATCCTAGAATTATTAAAACAATTGAAAGGAGTTTATACTTTTTTTCTGCAAGAGCACCAAAAATTATTGCTAAAATAGGATAGGCGCATAATACAATGAAGAAAAAATCTCCAAGCAAATACTTTAATACCCTAGTAATAGAATTGGACTCTGATGCAAAAAAACCAAAATAAATATGGAATAAAAATAACAATATAAAAAATATCCCTAAAATCAGATACAACTTTTCTCTTTCAATATTCTCCATGTCTTTTTAACGAACTGGGCATTTTTAAACCTTATTTTAAATATAACTCCACAAGAGCCATAACTCCCTTAAATTCCATATCTATCTCTTCATCATGGCCATAAATTCTAGGAGGGATATGATTTACAATCTTATTGTATCTTAGGCTAACATTTCCTCTCGCCTCTGATTTTATCTTAAAACCTAATCTGCTCCAGAACGGGTTCGGATTATTCTCTAATCTTGCTTCAGGATCATATTCAAAGATAGCGTCGAGGACTTCTTTTTCTTTTTTTGCAGGAACTTCTTGCACATACACCTTTGTTGAATCCTTTATTCCAATAAATTCTATCTGCATTGCAATATCTTCTGTGTGATGATTATACTCTAACTCAACAATAATTTTTTTTCCATTAAGCTCGCCTTCTTCCTTATAAAAAATATGCTCTTTTCTTTTAAGAATCTCTTCTAAATTAATTTTTTTAAGTTCATCAAAAGCTTTGGTTATCGGATTTGTCATTTTGACAGAAAAAGAGAATAGGGGGTATTTAAGGTTTGCTTTTCACCTTGCAGCATCAGCTTGCTTTTCAGATTCATTTCTTTTAGTTATAGCAAGTGATTCGTTGTTATTGTTATATGCAGCAATAATTTCTTTTGCTAGAGCTTGAGCAATGCTGGTCTTTTTATTGAATGATTTATCATAAGCTCCATTAGCAAGGTGTCTTAATGCAATATTTATCCTTCTTGTAGGAGAAACATCAACTGCTTGCGGATATCTTGCTCCTCCATACTCAATAACTGTAATCTCGTCTCTTGGAGCAGAATTTTCAATTGCTTTAACAAGAACTTGCAATGGATTTGTCTTTGTCTCTTGTTCAATTATCTTGAATGTTTCTAAGAGAACTTTAACTTTTTGCGAATATTTTCCAGAAGCCCATTTTGTAATAATTTTGTGCTTTTTTCCCCTATGCCCAGGAACAGCGAGATGATTTATAAGCCTCTCAATAATATTCACCCTGGCTTTTCCAAATTTTTCTCTTGCTCTTCCCCTTGATTTAATAACTAATTTTGAATCTAAATTAATATAATGTCTTAATGCAGGATCTTCTATCTTAATGTCTTCTGCTGTATACAAATCAAAAATTTTCATTGTCATTTTTATCTTCTACCTTTCTCTATCTTTCCTTTGACAAGTCTTCTTAAAGGTTGGTCGTTTACTTTTATAACTTGGAATCTAACACCTGGAATATCTCCTTTAGCACGTCCTTGCTTGCCACCAATTCTTTCAATAAGAACTTCATCATGTTCTTCGATAAATCTTTGAGCTAAATTTCCTGGAATAAATGCTGTAACTTTCTTACTATTCTTAATTAACTGAACCCTACAGCACTTTCTCATCGCAGAATTTGGTTGCTTTGCTTCTTTTTCCACTTTTTCAAGAACAATTCCTTTAGCTTGGCTAGCACCTTCCAGAGGATCAAATTTCTTAAAAATGTCTAGACTTTTCTTTTTGAATCTTTTATCATGCCATCTAGCATTTTTTCTTTTCTTTTTCAATCTTCTTGCATTCATCAGTCCCATTTTAATCAGGTATAAAATAAGGTAATTTTATTGGTTTAAAAAGCTTATTATTAAGTCAGCCATTAACAATTTTGAGTTTCTTTGCCCCAAAATAATCTTCTAAGATTTTTAGAAGCTCTTCCTGTTTCTTTTTGTTTCTGCCTATTAACATTGCTCTTGACTGAAGAGGGGCTTCTATTGTTACTTCCTTTTCTTCATCATTGAAGGTTGCACGTTTAAATTGTATAGGATAAACTACTGAAGAAATAAACTTTTGGATATCTTGTGAACCATCAGGAGTTGAAATAATTTTAATTTTTTTTCTTAATTTTTCAGCAAGTTTTCTTACATTCAATCCATTCTCGCCTATTGCTCTCGCTAGAAATTCTGGTTGGACTACAAAAAATATAGTTCCATTGTACGAAAAGCAATGCTTGGTTCTTACACCAATTATCCTTTCAAAGAATGCTATATACTGCATAAAAAGCATATCAATAGTTTTTGTCATATTTCTACTCTTTTTCTTCCTTTTTAGAAGCTTTGCTTAATTTCCCTGTTATTTTAACGAGTAGACCTGGAAGACCAGTCCCTACTGGAATTGGTTGGTTAAGAATTACATTTTCAATCACACTCGCTAACTCATCTTTCTGTCCACGCAAGGTCGCATTTACAAAATGCTTTATCGGAGTTTCAAAGCTTGCTCTCGCAAGTATTGAAGATTTCTCTCTGATTATACCCATTCTTGTTATGCCCTTAATCTCACCAAGATAAGTAATAGCGTCAACAACAAGTTTAATATGCCTCTCGTCTATATCTAACCCTTGATTTGTTATAACCTTTACGATTTCTTTAATCATGGCTTCTCTTGCTGCTTCAATTCCAAGTAACTCATAGACCTCATAAACATCATTTGTTGTTGTTCTATCTTTATCAACACCCTTGAATTTAAATATCTCGGCCAAGTTTGAACCAGCGGTTAAAATAACATATTCTGATTCTCTCTTAACAGGCAGAACTTGCTCAATCCCTTTTATTCCTGAAACAATTTCTTCTTTAATTTTTTCTTTAAGCCTATACAACTCTTTAAAATTTAATTTTTCAGCTTTTACAATAAGTTTATTATCTGTTGCTCTTGCATTAAATTCTTTTTTTTCATTTAATCTTTTGACAATTGTATCTATTGATGTATGCAATCTCTTAATTGCTTCTTTGTCAAGCATTATCTCTAATTTTTTATCAGAGAAATTTACTGTTATTGAAGAAGCAATTTCTTTGATTTTAACTTCTTTAATCTTTTCAGCCATTACTTTCGCATTTTCTTCATTATTATATTCTTTTTCTAGATGTATCTCCATTGCAGGCGTTGAGGGCTTTTTTCTTGCATCAAAAAGTTCAATTAATCTTGGCAAACCTTGCGTAATCTGCATTTCTGAAATACCTGCGAAGTGAAATACATTTAAGGTCATTTGAGTGGATGGTTCCCCAAAACTTTGTGCAGTAATAATTCCGATTGCTTCTGCAGGATCTATTTTCTTATTTTTTAAATGCAATTTTGAGACATCGCTTCCATCTTCTCCATATGCAAACTGTATAATATTACCAGAGGCATCTCTCACTGTACCATCATATTCTACTTTCAAATCTTGTAATGCGTTTGATAGTCTCCTATAAAGATAACCAGATTTAGGAGTTCTTAATGCAGTATCCATCAGGCTATCTCTTCCTGTTATTGCTCCAAAGAAAAATTCATAAGGTCGCAATCCACTTAAGAATGAAGAGTAAACAAAACCCTTGGACTTGGGGGATAAATCATTTTTCTTAAAGAAAGACAGTGTTCTATCACTGTAACCTAAATCAATTCTTTTTGCCCATAATGATTGCTGGCCCACACAACATGCCATCTGCGTAATATAGACTACATTACCTCCTGCTCCCGAAAGAATCATTTTATAAAGTGGATTTGTTTTTTCTAAATCTTTTCTAACAGTCTCTCCAATTTTTGTTCTTACTTCATTTAGCGTCTGCAAAATTTTAACTTCTCTTGTTTCTTCTTTTGTTTTTCCAGGAACAATGTCTAATGTATTAGTATAATAAGCATTTAACAATGATTCCACTTTTCTCTCAGCATCTTTTACAACATTATCTGTTACCATTCTGACATGTTCTGGAACTTTAATATCTTGTAAAGCAATTGAGAAACCATTTCTTGATAGATATAAACTTCCTAATGCAAACGCTTTTCTCAAGATTTCAATTGTCTTATCTGTTCCAATATCATTATGAATCATCTTTAGCATAACTCCGTCTTCAACTCCAAATGCATATTTGTCAACTACTCCAGAAAGTAACTTTCCATCCTTGATTCTGATATAAGCATTGTTTGGACATTTTTCTTCTTTACAATTCTTGTAGTTGGGACAATCTTCTCCTAAGCAAGCTTTTGTTTTCTTTTCAAAATTAATTTTTCCAAGCAAGTTTGAAAAAAGTCTTTTTCCTTCAACATTCTTTTCATTAATAGTATCATCTATTCCCGATTCAACAACCAATTGATTTGCATCTTCTTTGCTTAACTCATCCGTACTTAAAATATAATTCCCAGTTATGGCATCTCCGATGCAACCCAAAACATTTGTGTTGTTTTTCGGGGAGATTAATTGATTTTTAACATCAAGTAATACAATTGCTTCTGCTCTTGCCTCTTCTGTTTGTGGTGAATGAATATTCATTTCATCCCCATCAAAATCTGCATTATATGGGAATGTTGCAGTTGGATGTAGCCTAAATGTTCTTCCCGCGAGTATTTTTGCGTAATGGGCCATCAAACTAGCTTTATGAAGAGAAGGATGTCTGTTAAATAAGAGTATATCACCATCTTTAAGTTGTCTTTCAACTTTGTAGCCTGGTGCAAGCTCTTCTGAAATTTCTTCTTGTAAATCTGGTGTTACACGCTTCCTTTTTCCGTCTGGTCTAATAACATAATTCGCAGCAGGATATTCTGTTGCAAGAATTAATTTTTTCATTGCTTCAATATTTGAGCTTGTTACTGTTTCATTTACTGTAATAACTTTAGCAACATCAAAAGGAACTCCAATTTCATTGACTTTCATGAATGGATCTGGGGAAATAACAGTTCTGCTGCTGAAATTTACTCTTTTACCTGCAAGATTATGCCTTATTCTTCCTTCTTTCCCTTTGATTCTTTCTGTTATTGTCTTTAATGGTTGTCCACTTCTATGTCTTGCTGGTGGAATTTGTGTTACAGAATTATCAAAGAAAGTTGTTACATGATATTGTAATAAATCCCATAAATCTTCAATAATTACCTCTGGAGCTCCTGCGTTTAAGTTCTCCCATAATCTTTGATTTGCTCTTACAATATCCCCTAATTTATGAGTCAAATCATCTTCACTTCTTTCTCCTGTTTCTAGTGTAATGCTTGGGCGTATTGTAACAGGGGGTACAAGCAATAAGGTAAGCACGCCCCATTCAGGTCTTGAAAATTTAGGGTTTATTCCAAGTAATTTTAAATCGTCATCGCTAACTTTGGCAAGTCTTTCCCTTACTTCTGTGGGGAATACTCTTTTACTACCAGCATAAAAACTTGTTGGCTTTTCTAATTTTATTTTTTCTTGAATAGAACTACAAAACGGACATTTTTTTGTATCTTTTGCTTTCTTCACTCTTGAAACAAGAGGATATTCTAGAGCATTCTGCAATAATAGCTTTCCACAGACAGAACAAGTTGTTCTTAACACAAGTTCTATGATTGGAATATATTTAATATGCATTATTGGGCGGGCTAATTCAATATAACCAAAATGTCCTAAACATTCTTTCAATCTGCCTCCGCAAGTTCTACATCTAACTCCTGGATCAATTGCTCCTAATTTCAGATCCATCAAGCCACCATCAACAGGGTAACCATCCATATCATAAAGTTCTGGTGTTACAACTTTCACAACCCCAATCTTTTTAATCTGTTCTGGACTTATCAGTGAGAAATTTATGCTCTTAACTTGTTTTCTTATAACATCTGACATTTTTTACTCATACTTATTCTTTAATTCAAAGTGTGGAAGTATATGCAGAGCAAGAAGCTCTTCCATTAATAATCTAAATGCATATGAAATCTCAACTGCTTCTGTTTTCGTAGTCTGGCAGATTGGGCAATAAATTTTATTATGAATATTATCTCTAATAGCCATTGTTCCACATTTCTCACAGATATGCATTACGACTTTATCTGAATCATATCTTTCTTTGAGTAATAGAGAGGCACCATGTGCAACTAATGCTTGTTGCTCCATCTCTCCTAGTCTTAGTGCTCCTCCTTTAGACCTACCTTCAATTGGCTGTCTTGTTAATAATGTAACTTTTCCAGAAGCTCTTGCGTGTATTTTATTTGCTACCATATATTTCAACTTAAGATAATACATATTCCCGATGTAAATCTTAGCTTTATACATTTTTCCAGTTATACCATTGAATAATGTCTCCTTCCCATCAAATCTAAACCCAAGCTCTGGTAAGATTTTTTCTAAATTTTCTACTTTTTCACTCGAAAAAATTGTTCCATCAATAATTTTGCCACTCAGACTTCCTACTTTTCCAGCAAGTAGTTCAATAAGATAACCTACAGTCATTCTTCCTGGGATACTATGTGGATTAAAAATTATATCTGGTTTGATTCCAGATGTTGTGAATGGCATGTCTTCTTCAGGCACAAGTAGTCCAATAACTCCTTTCTGTCCATGGGCAGTAGAAAATTTATCTCCAATTTCTGGAGTTCTATGGTCTCTTGTCCTTACCTGAACAACTTTGTTTCCCTCACCGTTTTGTGTAATGAAAACCGTATCAATAATTGCCTTTTCTTCTTGTCTTATTGCAGTACTGCTTTCTTTTCTTGCTTTGATTGCTATTTCTCCTGCTTCACTTAAGAATTTAGGCGGGGACGTCTTGCCAATAACAACATCATTCTCATTCATATTTGCTTCAGGATAAACTATACCGTCATCTTCTAAGAATTTATAAGCAGATTCTAGTCTGTACCCAGATGTATCTTTTGATGGTATACAAATCTCATCTGCTAACCCTCCAGCATAATTCAATTCAGTAGAGCTATAGGGCCTAAAATATGTGCTTCTTCCTAGTCCTCTATCAACACTTCCTTTATTCATAACTAATGCATCTTCAACATTATAACCCTCATAAGCAAGAATCGCAACAACAACATTTTGTCCTGCAGGATAAATATTTAGAGTGTTGTAAATAAAGCTTCTTACAATTGGTTTTTGTGGATAATGGAGTATGCTAACATCTGTATCTAGTCTACATAAATAATTGCTAGCATATAATCCAAGTGCTTGTTTCTGTGTTTTGCTTCCTCTATTAAGTCTAGATGACTGATCATGATTTCCAAATGGAACTAAGCTAGTCACAAGTCCGAGTAAGTCTATTTCATCAACTTCAAGGTGTGTATGCTCTGGTATAATGTCTTGCTCTAATAATGCAACTAATAAATTTTCTTCTTCAGAAGCATCAACATATTCAATAATTCCTTTTTTAATTAAATCATTCCAGCTTAGAACATTTTTCTTCATCAATTCAAGGTGCTCTCTTTTTAATGTGCTTCTTCCATCTTTAACAACAACTAAGGGTCTTAAAACTCTACCAACATCTGTTGATAGAATAATGAAATCATTTCCAGAATCATATCTAACACTCAATTCTATAGGCAATTCAGAATTCCTTCTTTTTTCTTTAACCATTTCAACAAACTGTACGGGATTTTCAACACTTCCTATAAACTTTCCATTATGAAATACGTCACTTCCTTTTTCTCCCTCACTAAGCTTTTTCATTCCTAAACTTCTAAAGATTTCACCAAGTTTTTCATCTTCAAATTTTATTGCTGTGCTGATTCTTGATAGCAATGCGAGATTTTTACGCAAACCAATCTCAGTTCCTTCTGGTGTTTCAATAGGACAGAATCTTCCATAATGTGTTGGATGCAGAGTTCTTGCCAAGAAATTTTCCTGTTCTCCCGGTAACAAGCTTGAAACTCTCTGCAATTGAGATAGTATCGCAAGATAATTAGTTTTATCCATGTTTTGGGTAACACCTGTTCTTTCACCAATCCATGAGCCTGTTGCGATTGCAGACTCTATTCTATGTGTAAATAACGAAGATTTAGCAAGTGTTTTAATTGAATATATTTTCTTTCTTCTTGCAAGCTTCTGCAAGTTATGCCTAATATCTCTTACAAGAACAGCAAGATTTACTCTGAACAAATCAGCCAATAGATCTCCACTTAATCTTACCCTTTTATTAGCATAATGGTCTTTATCAGTAAAAACAGATGGAACAGAAGAACTTTTCGAATTAATGTATTGCTTCATTAATTTACATAAAGTTATTGACTTTTCTTCTCTATCTTTTGGTTTTGTTCCTATATGCGGAAGAAAATAAGAATCAATTCTTTGTTTTACCCTGTCAAGCATCTCTTTTTTTGTCCCTTGGGTTCCTGTTTTTTCTGCAATATAAAGCATCGCATCTTCTTGAGTTTGTATATTCAAAAATTCATAGAAATTTACTATCAGACTATCAGATTCTTTTCCAATTATTCTTGCAATCTCGGCATCTTTTAACATCCCAAGAGCCTTAAGAAGAACAATTGCAGGAATTCCTTTAAATCTTGAAAAAGAAGTTTCAATTATCCCTTCATTTGTTTCTGTAACAGATGTTGGAATTCTATATGCTCCTCTTTGTGAAAACAAACGAAGCATATTTTTCTGGCCTTTCTCAATAAAAGGCTGATTTGGAGCAAGATCTTCAATCATTACTATGACTTTCTCATTTCCATTAATAATAAAATAACCTCCTGGATCTAAAGGGTCATTATAAGTATCGACAAGTTGTTCTTTTGGCATATCATGTAAATGGCAATATTTGCTCTTTGCTATAATTGGGATTCTTCCAATCTCAACTTCTTGATGTTCACTTGTTCCTTCGAAATTTATAGTCATCTCAATATGAATAGGAGCAGAGTATGTTAGATTTCTAAGTCTTGCTTCTGCCGGCAAAATTTTTCTTTCAGAACCATCTGCTTCGGTAATATTTGGTTTTCCGACACGAATTTTTCCTAATCTAATTTCTATATCGTCCTGCTGGGTTGTTTCATTTAATTCAGTAACAATTTGACTCATTCTTAAATCAATGAAATCATTGAAGCTTACAATATTAGATTCTACAAGACTATGTTGAGCAAGAAATTTTTTTATAAGCACATGCTTGTCAGGATCAAAATCTCTGTCTTTATCGTCAAACTTAAATTCTTTTACTTCTTCTTGATTTTCAATTATTTTTGCCTTTGCCATTTTTCCTTTTGCTTAAGGATTAAAAATCTTTTTGATTTTCAGGTTCCTGAAAATTTTTAATTTTCCTGATTTTAAATCCTTATTTTTTATACCAATATCTAATAGCTTAATTTATAGTTTAATTAAGGAATTACTGTTCTATAATAGATAATTTTTCCCCCAGAAGTTTTTCTTTCTATTCTGACTATATCACCTATTTTACAACCAGTTGGGAGAGAAGGATCATCTGATTTTATCTTCGGTAATTGTGAAGAGACTACATTTAATTTAGAAAGTAGTTTATCAGCCTCTTCTGGCCTTAATTTTGAGTGTTTTGGCTGCAGGATATGCATTTTTGACTAGCAGATATAAAATTTACTTTAAAATTGAGTATTTTATAGAAATCAATTTTTTTCTACCTTTTTAAACCTTGCGGTTTAGAAAAAAATTGGACGAAATTTCAAAACTTATTAGCTTAGCTACAATCTAGAAAAAACAATATAGTGTGGCCCCATTTTCTTTATAATAATCTTGGAGTCTTTTATCAATATATCCGCCAAATAGCAATTCTGTTGGTTGTCCTGCTGTATCTATTTCTTTAGCATAGAAGATAGGAATTTTTCCATTCGCTTTATTCTCCTTTTTTATTTCTCCAATATTAATTTGAATTTCTATTCTCATTTTAAAATGGACCCGACGAGATTTGAACTCGCGACACCTAGCTACATAGGAAACCAAGGTTTTCTAACAATCACTTTTCTTGGCTTCTTTCTATACGAGTTCTAAAGAACTCCTTGAAAAAGGAAATTCTAAAGAAACGTAGTTTCTTTAAAAGGCTAGTGCTCTACCAAGCTGAGCTACGGGTCCGTGCTCAGCTTTAAGAAATTTCGAGTATTTAAAAATGTTTCATAGCTCT
>JACRHU010000042.1 GCA_016211995.1 Candidatus Pacearchaeota archaeon | reverse complement strand
TCTATTGGTTCAAAAATTTCATCCAGAAGCTCATCAGACAACATTACTCTTTCTGTTGCAGCTTTTCCTATTAAATCACATCTGTATCCAGAACGGTTTCTGTCTACCAAAACTTTCCCATCATAGATAATATGGGAATGGGAATTTGAATTTTCCAGCTTCCAAATAATTATTTCTTCTTGCTGGTTTTCTATATATTCAACAACTCTCCAAGGAATAACACTAATTCTCTTTTTCTTTGGAATTGGGTTATCTTTTCTTTCTATTTTTTTTAATCCAACAGACCCAAAGATATTATTAAGCCCACTAAATTTTATATTTTCAACACTGCCTATATACTCATATTTCTTATCTCCTTCTTGAATATGCAGTTCGCTAACTATTTTTTCTGGAACCTCGATTCTTTCTTCTAGTCCTGCTGCATTTCCCTTATAGTCCTTCACTGTTTTAATTTCGCTTCCCATTTTTTATGTAGTTAAGGTAGAAGCACCTGCTTCCATTTGTCCCGGCTTATCAATGCCGAGTGGATAGTGATTAGAGTTTAAATTTTTCAATTTTTCTAGAATTTCATCTACAAGTTTGCATTCTCCAGCATTTTTAAGATAATTAGTAAGCTTATCAGAAGAAATAAAGACAAAATCTGTTTCTTCTTTTACTCCTGGGACTAGAATAAACTTTCCATCAAGAACTGCTCTTAAATTATACCATTCTTCAGGCAGCTTGCTTCTGAATTCATCTCTGTTGATTAAATGATAATAACTGAAAGCATCCAAGCTGACATTAATCTTAAGAGTTTCTTCCTGGATTGCACGCATTCTATTCCTCACTTTGGTTCTGTCATACTCAGCAAGTTTTAATGCAATTAAAGATTCTAAAATATCTTTAGATGAAGTTTTAGATTCTCGAATATGCTCTTTTGGAACAAATCCATTATCACTTGATTCATTTATATTGAGCTCAACAAAAGAATTGTCATTAAGGAAATAATATTTTGAAGCTACTCTGAAAGCTGAAAATTCAGCTGTAGCAGTCAACAAATCAGTTCCAAAACCTTTTATTGAGTCATACTGCTCATTAAGTTTTGCGACTTGTTGCAGGAGTCTTCCCATATATCCTTGCCTTAAAATTAATAAAGGATTTTTATCAATTGATTCAACTCTTTTGATTGCATTCCTTATTTTCTTTACGCTTCTAGCAGGGGTATCAAATTCCAATGTAATTGTTGTTTTTCCATTTTCATTTAAATCAAGCAGCTTCTTTTTTCCTTTTTGCACCACAACAATCTGTGGTGTTCCAATCAAAGGCTCTTTTTCTAAAAATTGTTCAATTCTTTGGGCATATGATTCATAAAATTTCTGCATCAAAATAGGAATAAATGAATATCTTTGGTTATATGATGCACCTCTCTGTTTCTCTGAGACAAGAATTACACTTTTTCCTAGGTAATCTTGTCCAACTTCGTTTGCAACTTCCTCGGAATAGCCTGTTGCATCAATTTTTATCAGAGAATCTTTTTTATATTCTATACCAAGATGCAAAAGAGCCTTTCTATACTTCTCAAGTTTTTCTCCACATATCTCCACTCTCTCTCCAACAAGCCCCTCAAGGCAATTTTCACATTCTCCACACGTTTTTTCTTCTCCTTGTTTTTCTGTTTCTTTTATCTTCTCAGCTGATTCTAATGGAAAAGTAAAAGGCACTGCCCCTATTTCGCCTTTCATTCTGGTTTTATTTACTTTGTTACTTTCCCCACCCCCATCCAAAATTTTTGATAGTAGTATTTTTTCTGCTATTAGCATTTTTTACTCCTTATATTTATCAATTATATATTCATTTATGTTCGAATCATTTATCAGGCCAGCGTCAACTTTAAAGTCTCTATAGGCTTTGTTTACAGTTCTATCTGTATGTCTTAAAAATTCTGAGTCATCATTTCTTAGAGGGATTCTTTCAACCTGCCTTGCTCTTTCTTTTCTCTCTGCATCTTTTCCTACAAATATCATACCAACCTCTTCAACAAGCCCTGCATAATTCTCAGAGAGCCATTTATCTGCTTCAGCGTTCCTATTTGCAGCTTCTCTACTGAAGATATAGCCGATAACTTCTTTTTGTTCTTTTTCTGAAATTGCCGGGAATATTTTCTTGAATAGTTCTGTACTAGAGTGATATATTCCAAATGGATGTGATTTTTGATAAACATCACTGGTTAATCCTGCTAAAATTTGAAGCCTTTCCTTTGCTCTTAGATGCTCACTAAAGTAAGCTCCTCTTTCATTATGCTCTATAACTTCTTTTTCTCTTGTTAGCAGCGGAATAAAAAATTCTATCGAGGATTTGTCTTCTGAAAATCTGACAAGCGAATCCTGTACATAAGGATTTTCTCTATTTAAAAAAAGTGAACCACCACTTTCGTAGCATAATCTGCCTGTCTTGTCATCAGCACCAAGGGTAAAATATCGCTTTTTTCCATAAACATCAAAAAATCTATTTATTTCTTTTATAAAATTAGCCTCGTTTTCTTTTATTTTTTCTTTTGCTAATAATTTTTCTATTTTTCTGCTCTCTCTTCTTGTCTTTTTTCTCTCTCTTATTCCATCTCCTAATGAGCCAAAGTCTTCTCTTATTTTTTTGAGCAACCCGCTTTCTTTTACTGCATTCAAGGGTACCATTCCATAGTCCAGTCCAATATCCATTGCTCTAGCTGTTTTTTCTCCTACAAATCCTGCTGCTTTTCCTGCCCCCTTTACAATTGCTACCCCCCCAGCACCAGTAGCGCATAAACCTGCTGCTATTCCTAAACCAGTGTATTTGACTGGCAACCATACGATATTTGCTCCAATTCTTACTGCTTCTTTGCTATAGAATCCTGCTGTTTTAACACCAGAACCTAGACTACTAGCAGCATTTTTAATTGCTTTTCTAGTCTCTGGAGATATGTAAAACAAGCCTTTGAGAGAAGGTAATGAAAATTCTCTCTCTCTTAATCTTGGCAAAGGCTCAGCTCTATCTGCGTCATATCCTCTTTGAGAGTCGATAACATGTACTAAATTATCAGAATTTTCCTGCCTATTAGCTTCTTCATTTTTCTGTAAAAAATTTGTTAATGTAACTAATCCTTTTTCATAAATAAAACCAGCTCCAAATTTTATACCCTTTCCTATCTCCCTGCCTGTTGCTCTTGTAGCCTTCCATGTGTATTCCACAACAGGAGAAAGTGTTACTGAAAACGCATTTGAAAGTGCATTGTACACTCTTCCTATTCTCTCTTTTCTTATTTTTTTTCTTAACTGTCTCTGTGCTTCTTTTTCATCCATAACCATTTTTTTCTCTTCCTGGATTTTTGCTAGTCTGCTGGAACTTCTTGTTTGGATAAAATTATAATAATTTGATGTGTCTGAAAAAAGCGCTTTAAGGACTCCTTCTGTATAGCTATTTTCTTCAGCAAGTAAAACAACTAAGCCTTTAAGCCTGTCTTCATTTTCCCTCTTCATTGGTTTGTGATTCTTGTATAGATTTCCTTTTCTGTATGCTTCATACATCTCATACAAGCTGATTTTTTCTCCTTCGATTGTTGGGAATATCTTTATATTTCCTATTGGACTTTCTTTTATTCTCCCCATCTCAGTATAGTCATATGCATTATACCCAAAATTAATCCCCCATATTGTTGTTTTAGTTCCTGACCTGAGATTAAAACCTAAAAAACTTAGAAGATACTCTCTTATTTCTTCATTGTGCTGATTCATTATATTTCCTGTTTTCGCAATCAGCTCTATAGTAAATTTATTTGTTTCTTCTCTCAAAATATTTACTGCTCTTTTATATGCATCATCCTCAATTATCTGATTTCCTGATAATACCATATTAAAACTGTCGCAATCAATTATCCCTTGTGTTCCTTCTCCTCCAAGAACGTTATTTTTCTCGCATATCTCGACTCCATTCTTTAAAAATAAAACAGAGCCTTTTTTCTCATTATTCTTTTTGCCTTTTCTTCCTTTAAGTAAGGAGATGCATCCTCTTGCTCCATCTCTATCAAAGGTGTATGAATAAAGTTGTCTCTTTACTCCTAAGGGCTTATTAACTCTACCCCAATTTAAAAAAAGAGGAACAGGAACATACTCACAATCATTTAATATTCTCTCGCTCTCTCCCTTTCTTCCTAATAGGCCGAATCTGCTTCCTTTTCTCTTTATTGTTATTTTTGTTCCTTTTTGTCTGAAACCTTCATAGAAACTTATCTCATTTGTTTTATCATCTATAACTGCATTTATGTTCTTCCCGTTTTTTGTAGTTTCTATTTCAATTCTTTCTGGATTTTGAGATAAAGCAGAAATTACGCTTATCCCAAGTCTTTTATATGGGTCAGAAGCCATTTCTTTTGGTGGTTGCAATTCATCTGCATAAACAAATCTAGATCCCCCCTCAAATTCTATATTTGCGGTTGGCCTACCATTTCCAGGATCGTGATTAGTCCCCCTAATTTTGCATTTTTTTCCTTCAAATAATGCTTCAGCTCCTTCTTTTACTTCAAATTTCTTTTCTTCCTCTGAAGAGAAAATTTCTGTAAATATTCTGTTTATCTCTTCTTCGCTCATGCCTACCCCATCATGTTCAACAGAGAATGTACTTCCATTATTTTTTACTCTTATTTCAGTAGCTCCTGCTTTGACTGCACTTCTTATTAATTCAGGTATATACATATACCTCTCGACAGACTGATATTTCTTCAGCTTTTCAATCATCTTTCCTACATCAACTGTGAATGCGAATTCCTTCTCTTGAACAAGTTTTTCGAGTGTCATTTTCTTTTCTCCTTATCATTCTCTTGAATAATTTTATCTACTCTCATTTTTCTTCCTCGCTCGCTCCAGCAATTTTTTCTAAATTTGCATATCTAGCATCCTCAAAAACATCAAAAAGTTGTTTTGTGTACTCTCTGGATTCATAATCTGAGGTGTTGATAATCTGCAATGTAAGATATTGGCTAAGTTCTGGTCTTACTTTTGAAATTCTGACAAGTTTTGTGATTGTATCGCTGTTTTTATTAAGAAGAACATTTCTCCTTCCAGTGAATATTCCACTGCCCTGCTTTTCTTCTTTGTACCCAAGAGAGTCCAAAGAATCAGAATTCACAAAAGCCACAGTAGAATCCCAGTCAGTTGTGCCAAATAATACTCTTCCGTATCTTTTTCTTAAATCTGTTTTTCCTATCGCACTTGAAATAAGTCCTACAAATTCTTTCTCATTTTCTGTAAGCTGGTCCTCAAAAATAATCTTCGGAGCATAAAATGTTTCTCTAACATTTTGCGGAATTTTTTTGCCATATTCTTTTAATATATCATCAAAAAAGTCTCTTCTGCAACTATCAGATATCAAAACAGTTTTCCCCTGTCTTAGCAGGATTTCAACAAGGCCATCTCTATAGGTGGAATAATAGAGCTCCTTTTCAGGACTATCAAGTATATCAGAGATTGTTAGTATTGTACCATTAAAAGTTGGAAATAATGGAAGATTTGCTTTATTACCAAGAGCTTTTTTAATTTTTCCTGTTTTTAATTTTTTAAGTTCTTTAAATCTTTCAATCGTATGTTTTATTGCATATTGCCATAGTGTTCTATCAACTTCATCATAATCTTCACTGCTTGTTGGCTTTCCAGTATAGTTTAGTATTACTTTTGGTTTCTTTTCTTTTTCAGCAGACTCTAATGTTCTTTTGCTTAATTCGTCATATACAGCATCTAATAGCATCTTTTTATTATTCTGAATGCTTGCCACAACTTCTTTATACTTCTCATCTTCTATTATATCATTTCTTGAGAGATTGTATGCTAGCTCTTTTGAGCTTACAAGAACTGATATCCCCTCCTCATGCAGTCCTGGAGGAATTTCATTATCTCTTTCCTTTATAACAAGCCTGTTGTTTAATAAGGCATACCAGTTATTCTTGGTTAGTCCTATAACCCCCTCAATTCCGCTTAAGAAATCTTTAAAATGAACTCTTGCATATGCATTTTTTATATCAAAAGGCTCATTTATCTGCTGTCCTTCAAAAAATAAAGGAGCTTTGACAAATCTGCATTGTTGTTTTACAATTTTTTGTGCTTTGTCTTTCATTTTTAATACTTCAGCTCCTGTTAAATCATTGAATATTGCTCTGACTTTTGTCCCTTTCCTAGGCTCATTTTCAAAACGTTTAGATGAAAAATTTTTATCAATAACAAGCTTCCAGTTGTCATCTTGTTTGCTTGATTCTACAATTACTTCATCTGGATTTAGTTTGAATATTGAGACAAAACCTATTCCAAACCTTCCAATCTTACTTGTATCTCCTTCTTTTGAAGATGCAAATAATTTTGTTAGATATTCTTCCTGCTCTGCTATGGTCATGCCTGTCCCATAATCTTCAAATTTTATCACAAGCTTTCCTTTTTTGTAATACCCAAATGGATCTCCATCCTTTTCTTCTGTTTCATGCGGGGTGAATTCAAAGTTTATATCAATTCTTGGAGATTCTGCATCCAAAGAATTTTGTACTAACTCTCTATAACACATTTCTGGCTCTTCAAATTGATTTAAAAGGTACTCAAGAGTCTGGCGAGCATTAGTCTCTACTGCGAATACTTTTGTATCAAGTTTTCTTCCAAGTCTTGCCATTTTATTTTCTCCCCCCATGATATTCTGGAATTTTGTTTCTACCTACTTCCTCAACAAGCTCAGCATAATTTTCAGACAACCACCTGCTTATCTCTGGATTTATTCTCTCTTTAGGTAATTCAAATAAGGTATCAAGAATTTTTTTTCTTTCTAAAGTGTGTACTTTACTAAAATATCTCATAAAATCAGATGGATTTTGTTCATATAACCTGACTATTTTAACAGGAGCTTGATATCCTCTTTTAAAAAGCTGTTCATTTATCTCGTCATTGAATTCGTGCTGTTGCAAGGAATTAATCATATTTAGCAATGTTTTTTTAGCTTCTTCATTTGATGCTTCAAAGTAATCCATAAATTTTCTATCTTCTCTTCTGTTCTCATAAAATCCAAAAATAATATCCGAGGTATTAATTAAGTGAGAGAATTGTTTTATTATCTCTACATTAGCCTGTTCATTTTTGTCTTCTTCTGGAAGTCTGAAAACAAATTCCAGGAAATGCTGTGTAAATGGATTTTTCTTGATTATTTTGATTCCCCTTTGTGAATATTCATTCTTTTCACCAGAATGAGCTTTCTCTTCAAGGTATTTGTCAAAATATCTCTGTCCAAACATAAACAATTCTTTAGGGTTTGATGTATAAAAATAAGAACTATCAACCACGAGATAACCGATTTGTCCTTCTAGGTCTAGTTGAACAATATCTTCTTTATCTGCTTTATTTACCCCATCTAAAAATTTAGGAATATCATTTTTATACAGACTATATAACCCTTCAAAAGTTTTTATGTTAAGTTCATCTAGAGCAAATTTTATATTCTCTGGAACATTTTTATAGAATATTTCCCTAAGCTGCCTTATTTCTTTTTCTCCAATTAAAGCAACACGAGTTCTAATTCTTCCATCCTCATCACTAAATACATAATTTCCACGGGCTCTAATCCTTCTTTCCCCATCATCAAATACATAATTTTCAGTTCTTTCTCCAGTATCATTTATCCACCTGCTGTTCTGAAGCAGAGCTTGTTTTATTGCAGGATCAGTAACTGTATGTACATATCTTTTCTTTGAAAGCTCTGTGCTTAATTTTAATATGGAATCTTCAAGGCTCATTTTTCAACTCCTTCTGTTAAACCAGCATTGATTTCTGCTGAATTATTTACAACAGAGTAGATTTTTGAACTGGAAAATTTGTCTTGCACTCTCCCTGAAATTTCTGGGCTGCATATGTAATAGTCTTGACTTTTCTTTATTGCTTCACTAATTGGGCGGGGAACTTTCCAAAAAAGAAAAGGATGTGATTTTGCAAAAGGATATTCTTTTATCTCGTGACTAAGACTTTCATTTCTTATTCTTAAAGCAAAACTTCCATTGAGAATTCCTTGCAATTCTAATGGATTATCTGTTTCTGCATTATAAAAAGGTCCGAGAGTGAATTTTTCTATTCTCTGAACTGCCAAGTCATTTTCGCTATTAACGACTTCAAAAATCGTTTCAGGATTATGCCCAAAGACAGTATCAAGAAATTTTGAAAATTTTTGTTGCGGGTTTAAGTCTTGTAAATATTTTTTTTGATGTCTCATAAACAAACCGAGAACATATTTTGCAAATAACCCCTCAGCAGGGTTAAACCCAGCAAGGGAGATTCTGCATCCTACAAAACTATTATTAGCATACTCCCCCTGCATTTCAACCTTTTTTTCACATTCGCCTTCAACTCCTCCAAGCAAATCTGTACTCAAAAGTTCTTGCAGATAAAGTATTCTCCTTAAATATCTCTCTTCTCTTTTATAGTATTCTTTAAGCTCTTGTAATTTTTCTGCTTTTCTGCTAGTAAAGGAATAGATTTTTTCTTTCATATTAGAAGTAATTACCCCCCCTACTATCCTGTCAATGTCATTTGTTGCAGGCACCTGGATTCCATTTTCTAAAACCAATTCCAAAGAAATCTCTGCTCCTATTTTGCTTATATCCTCAGAAGCTGTTTTTTTATCTTGATAAATTGAAAGCAAGGATGTAATAACTGGGAATCCTGTTTCTCTATCTATTATTATTTTCTCGTTTACCCCGCCAGACTCATCATATCTTAAAAAATTGAAAAGATTGCTTATTTTCCCAAGCTCCTCTTTTAACATCAGCTCCTCTGAGTCTTTTTCTATAAGAAAATTAAAACATGCTCTTAGATTTTTCAAATACGATGATGCTTCATCTCCTGTTTTAACTACTGTAAGAGCATTTTCTACCATTTTTATTAACTAAAAATTTTTAAAAAATAAAAAATAAGAAAAAATTTATTCTTTTGTATATTCACCTTCTACAACTTCAGCTTTTCCAGTTTCAGCATCCCTTCTTTCATTGTAAGCTGCAAGCATTATTTGTCCTCTGTATGCAGATTCTTGTGATGCTAGTTGTCCTTCTGTTCTAACTGCATCCATTACTCCTGGCAAGATGAATGGTTTATCTACAATGCCTTCTAGCATATTTGCACTTGCTCTTGAAACCCTGGCTACTCCAAGCATAATTGCATTAACAGCATTTCTTACAACTTCATAGTTTTGAACAGATCTTGCCCCCACTTCTGCAACTTTTGCTGCATGAGACATGTATCTGAAAAAAGGTCCAAGATTTTCTTCAACTAATCCTATAATTACTGCTGTTTGTTTCGCTTCCCTAAGTGCTGTTTGTGCACTATTTCTAAAAGCTTCTATAGCTTGAAAAGAATTCTCTGCAAAATTATAGCCGATTATAAGTTCTGCAAGCCTTTGCCCTGCTTTATCAAGTACTCTCTGTTTGTTAAGCCTGTCTTCTCTTAGTGCAAGCTCTTCACTTCTGTCAGTTACTCCATTTTTGTTTTTTGCTGTTGCTTCTGTATATGCATTGTCTGCAGCTTCATATTCAGTTTGAGCAGTTTCAAGCTCAATTGTTGCTGATTGAACAAGTTCATCTATATTTTTCTGAGAGTTTAAAGTATCATCAAGTTGTTGTTCAACTTCTTGATAAGTTTGTTCTGCAGGTCCAGTTATCTCTTCTAGCCTATTCCTGTATTTACCAAAAAGTCCTAGCAAGCTTGACAAATGTCTTTCTAAAGGGTATGTTTTTGGGTCTCTCCTTAATACAATAGCCTTTACTTTATCAACTAAACTTGTATTTTTGTCGCCAAGACCACAAGCTTCAAGAAAACTCTGCTCTGTTTCAAGGTACTTTGCTACTTGGTTTTTAATGCCACTCATCTCTTTAACTCCCTTAAAGAAAGCTTGTCTTCTCTGCTCTGCTGCTATATCACTTACTCTTATAAGTGGTGCTGCATTCTGCTCGCCTACGATTCTAACTAAAAGAGCGCCGTCTACCTTTCTATTTGCTTCTGTTTTACCTTCCATTTTTAAATGCTACTCTTGTCTGATTTAGCTTCGTTGTAAGCTGGTCGAATTTTGAAGAAGTATAGGTAACCACTTGCGGCGAGTACTGCTCCTGAAGTAAGTGTTAAAACTGGTAAAATAAGTCCTGCACCTGCTCCAATTCCAGCAGCTATTCCTGCTTTCTTTGCAGTATCTACTGTTAGTAATTCGCCAAGTCCTTTCTTTATTCTCTCTGCCTTTCCGCCACTTGTATAAGCATCAACACTTTGTTTAAGTCCTCTAGTAACTTGTTCTAAAACGCTATCAGTATTTTCGTTTTGTCCTTTTGTCATTTGTTTAACCTCCCTGAATTTAATTTAAGTATAAATCTTCCTTCCCCTTGTTTTGCCGGAGAATAAGAAACTGTGAAACCAGAATCAGAGGTTTCGACATTCATTTCATATTTAGGAGCTAAAACTCCTTTCAAACCTTCTTGTGTCTTTATTGTTCTTTTATTTCTATAATTCTTTAATTTTCTATTTAAGCTTCCAAGAGTTGCAACAAGGTCTTGATTTAATACTGCGAGCTCTTTTGTTGCTTCATCTTCATTTTTTGTGAGATAATGAACAAGAGTCAATTCAAGCCCTTTTCTTTGGGAATAAATTGTTAAATTCTCCTCACTTTTTTTTGCAGAATATGTTACTCCACTCTGACTGTCTGTTATCTCAAAGCATCCTTCAACTTGTGCATATTCAGAAAATGCTTTTGTTGTAGCTGTTATAATATCTTCAATTTTTCCCTGGCTCTTTCCAGCCTCTTTGAAATATCCTCTTACTGTATCATAAGTCTTTTGTGCTAATCCGCCAACAACATGTCCAGCTGTCATTCCTATTTGCTGTCCTAAAGAATTTTGTCCCTCTGTACCAAGAGGTTTTGTCAGCTCTTCAAGAAGTCCTTTAGCTCCTCTTGCAACAAATATTTTTCCGATTGTAGAAGTAGCTAATCCAACTTTTTTAAGAACTGGAACTGTGACTGAAGCAACAGCACCAGCAGCTTTTTTTAAATGCTCGCTTCTAATTCCTGTTTCTTCACTCATCTCTCCGAGGAGTTTTTTTGTTTTTCCTACAATTCCTTGTTCCTTTTCTTTATCTGTCATCTTAGATCAATTTTTACTGTCTAATCAGTGAAAACACTCCTTTATAAACTTTTTGGTAATGTTGTAACTTTAGAATGATTAAAATTATATCCTCTCTAGAATTCTGCTAACATTTTAGATTTAGCATCTTGGTTTTAATATTTTTGAAATTCTTTCTATCTCTCCAACCATGCTCTTTTGTTAAATTGAAAATATTTAAATAACCTCTTCTTTTAAGAAAAGTAAGGGCCTGTGGTCCAGCGGTTATGACGTCTCCCTTACATCCTAAGAAACCAAGGTTTCTTATCAAGAAAATCTTATAGATTTTCTGGATCCTAAAATCCAAAAAGATTTTATGATGGCTCAACTTCCTTTAAAAGAAGTTACTAAAAATTTAGGAACGGAGAAAACCAGAGGTTCGAATCCTCTCAGGCCCACTTCCTTTTTAATAAGGAAGGTGAACTTTAGGAAAAGTAGTTTCCTAAGTGCGCTAGTAGTCCAGTGGTTAAGATACGACGTTGCCATCATAAGAGAACCAAGGTTCTCTTGTTGTTCAACTCTCCTTTAAGAGTAAACAACAGTAAAAACGTTGTGACCCGGGTTCGACTCCCGGCTGGCGCATCCGAACAAAAATTAGTAAAGTTCGGCTGGCTTAGTTGTTTCAGATAAATATTTAATCTCTTTTTATTTAAAATAATAATGGATATAGTCTTTACAGAACATGCAAAAGAGATGGTAGAAAAAAGAAAAATAACAAAAGATGACGTGATTAGTACAATAAAATATCCTGAAAAAATAAAGAAAAAGGAAGGAAAGTACTATGCACAAAAGAATATCGGAAGAGGGAGAATAGAAGTAGTTTATGAAAAAGATAAATATATAAAGATAATAACTTTATATTGGCTATGAAAATTACATTTGATAAGGAAGCTGATGCGTTGTATATTGAATTTAGTAGTGAAGAGTTCGCTTCAAATAAGAAGATAGATGATAATACAATAATAGATTTAGATAAAAAAGGAAATATATTAGGAATAGAGTTATTGAATGTAAGCAAAAGAATTTCAAAGGATTTTCTCTCAGACATTCGTGTAAAGAACCTTGTTCCTGCATAACTGTTTTAATTAAAAATGAGATATAAAACTGAAGCGGAAGAAAAAAGATTAGTTGAGTTCAGAACTGCTTTAGGAAAACTTAGAGAGCAACCTTTTAATGAAGATGTGGTACAACAAGCATTCTTTGCCTATAGGCGTTTGGGGGTACATGGACGAGACATACATGAAGAAGAGTATAGAAAAGCTATTTTAGATAGTCTACGAGAAGTTGAGCGTGCTTTGGGTAAAGAAAGAGCATTTGAAGAGAGACAGGCAATATATGAGTTAAGGGGTGCAGTAACTAAAAATCCAGAAAACTATTCTCTTAGTTCAGTAGGTCATGACAGGCTAATAAAACTAAGAAGGATTAAATTATAGCGCTTCCGAACATTTTTTAGTAAAGTTCGGCTGGCGCATTTATCCTAACGAAAGATTTTTATACTTCTTACTTATAGAAAAATAGGAGGTAAAAAATATGACAATAGAAAAATTTAGAGGAGATATTTCTCGGGCATTTGATGAGGCTCTTTCACTTTTCAGCAGACCATTTAGTCCTACTATAAGATCTCCATTGACTGACTTGAAAGAGACAGACAAAGAGCTTATAGCCTATCTAGAGATTCCAGGTGTAGAGAAGAAAGATATAGAACTTAATGTAACAAAAGATAGATTAGAAGCAAAAGTGGAAAGGACAACAGAGAAAAAAGAAGAGAAAGGAGATTATCATGTTGAAGAAAGATCTTATGTAAGATTCTACAGAAGCATGGCTCTTCCACATGAAGTCTTGCCAGACCAGGTCAAGGCAAATTATAAAGATGGTGTTCTAGAAGTCGTAATGCCAAAAGCTGAGAAAAAAGATGCAAAAAAAGTTGATGTAGAATAAATTTTTTCTTTTTTTATTTTTTGATGAATGATAATAAAAGTTAAGGTAAAGCCAGGAAAAAAGATAGTCATTAATATCTAAGCCTTTGAGAAGGCTTCATTTGGTGAGCAGGTCATTGCTCACTTTTTATGTCATGTTAACTGATAAATAATAAAAAATGTCAGATTCAATAAGAATTATTGTATTTTCAGGAACAGATGTAGAACTTCCTAAGAAACTCTATAGTAACAATGTTAAAGTCTTAGGAGTAAAAGATTCTGAAGAGGTAAGAGCATTAAATGAGATTATTCATACTGGTAGAAAGATAAATGAAAAAAATCCAGATTACACTTATATGACTTATGATGGAATACTTAATGTTGCAAAAGAAATGTATGGGAATGTTGATAGCTATTTAATATTGCAGAGAAATGGTGATTGTTCAAGAGCTTCTTTGGATATGGTTGCTATACAAGCTGCTGATATTCTAGAGCAACAAGGTAAAAATGTTATTGTTTTTGAATTTAATAATCTTAAGTCAATGAAAGAGCCATTGTTTTATTCAAAAAACCAAGGAAAATTAAGAGAGGACATTATAGGATTCATAAAATCAGTTGATAAAATAACTGGAGAAAAATTCTCTTTTCTAGGAAACTAAGCTTTGCACATAATTAGTTTTAAAAGAATATAAGGTTGTAACATTTATGTGCAAAGCTAGGAAGATAAAAAAGCTTTTTAAATTCGAAATAGTTCTATTTTAAGTAAAAAAGGGCTATAAAGATGGACTTTTTAACAATTATAGTGATAGTACTTGGGCTTTGCCTATTTGAAACTATCTCTAGTATTGATAACGCTATTATAAATGCAGAAGTTCTTTCAACAATGTCTGAAAAGGCAAAAAGATGGTTTTTATTATGGGGATTGTTATTTGCTGTATTTTTGATAAGAGGGTTATTACCTTGGGCAATAGTCTGGGGTTTCAATCCAAGTTTAGGTCCAGTAGGAGCATTAACATCAACATTCAGCAATGATCCTGCAATAGAAGCAATAATAGAACAATCGGCTTCTGTTTTATTGATTGCGGGTGGAACTTTCCTAGTTTTCCTGTTTTTCAGTTGGCTTTTTTTAGAAGATAAAAATTTTGGTCTTCCTAAAACAGAAAAATTCTTCCTAAAAAATGGAATATGGTTCTATTCTGTAATATCTGTAATGCTTATCATCCTGGTTTGGTTTTCAATCAAAATCAATAATCTTATGGCTCTTGGAGCAGTTATTGGTTCAACTGCTTTTTTTATAACGCATGATTTCAAGAAAAGCGCAGAAGAGAATGAAAAAAAATTAATGAGAAAAGACATGTCTGATATGAGCAAGCTTCTTTATTTACAGGTTATTGACGCTACTTTTTCTATTGATGGGGTATTGGGAGCCTTTGCCTTTACTCTATCTGTTCCATTAATCCTTATTGGCAATGGTATAGGGGCTCTGGTTGTAAGGCAAGTAACAGTGGGAAATATAAAAAGAATAAAGAAGTATATTTATCTTAAAAATGGGGCAATGTATTCTATATTTGTCCTAGGATTAATAATGATTCTAGACAGCTTTGGTGTAAATATTCCTTCTTATTTGTCCCCTATCGCAACTTTCCTCATTGTTGGGATTTTCTTCTATAAATCGCATCTTGCAGTTAAAGATATCAATGATGAAGAAGATGAGGAGTAAAAAGATTTATAAAGCATCTTTTTTCTTATATATTAATAATAAAGCACCAGGAGATAAGAGATAGAAGTTAGATATCAAAAAATCTTAGGATTTTAGGATACATGAAAATTCAGCAGAATTTTCTGCACAGAAAATCTTATGATTTTCTTGTGATCAGAAATGCAGACATTTCTGACATCAAGTATATTGAATTCTGTTTATATATGCTCTATAGTGTAAGTGTAAGGAGGAAAGTTAGAAAATGGCTTTTAGAAGAGATTTTGGCGAAAGAACTATGCACAAAGCTAAGTGTTCTGAATGTGGAAAAGAATGTGAAGTCCCATTCAAACCAGCTGAAGGACGCGCAGTTTATTGCCAAGAATGTTTTAGAAAGAAAAGAAGATTCTAAATCTTTAAGATATTTTAGGTGACTACATAAAGCAATTTTGTAGACACCCATTATATTTTTTCAGGTGCCTACACTTTTCAATTTTGTAGACACCTTATTTATTTTTTATTATTTTCTTTTTTGCTTAAGAATTACATGAAAATCTTATGATTTATTTTCAGGTTCCCGAAAACCATAGGTTTTCTGGATTCTAAATCCTTATTTTCTTTTTAATTTTCTTTTTAGAATTCTATATTCTTTCAATATTAATTCAATAATAGGGCGAATATTTCCACTTGATTGATATTCTTTCAATGTTTTATAGTATCTCTTTCTATTACTCATCGAAATGCTTACAGGAGGCATTTTATTTTTTATAAGAATATTGTTCATTAATAACCTACCAACTCTACCATTACCATCTTCAAATGGATGTATAACTTCAAATTGATTATGAATAACAGCAGCTAAAACAATAGGAGGATATTTTTTCCTATTTTTATTGTACCATTTAACTAGCTCTGTTAATAAACTAACAACTCTTGATGATGGTGCTCCTAAATGTATTATATTTCCAATTCCATCTTTTATTGCTACCTCTACTCCTCTGCCTCTCAATTTCCCAGCAAAAGTTTTTGAATTTTTAAAAACAATTTTATGTAATTTTTTTATTAATGCAAGAGAAATATGCACTTTTAATTTTCTGATATATTTTATTGCTTCAGAAACACCATATGCTTCTGATATTTCTTCTTTATCTTTATTATATGGCCATTTATTTCTTTTCAAGATGTCAAGAACTTCAGGATAAGTTACAGTAGATCCCTCAATGGCATTAGTATTGTAGGTAAAAAGCTCTGTAAATAATTCCCAGTCTTTCTTTGAAAGGTGAAATATTTTAAACTTAGATTTTTTCTCGAGAGATTTTAAGAGTATAATTTCCCTCTTTGAAATTTCATATTTTATTGGAGAACGTATTATTCTATAGCTATGTAATTGTTGCTTAATCAGTTCTTCTGCTTTTTTTACTCTTTCTTTTAGAACTCTTTTTGACAGGTCTCTGCCTAGGTAAACACGCATCTTTTTTACCTTGCCACCCTCTCTAAAAGAATGTGCAAGATAGTATTTTCTCGCCCTTTTTATTTTTCTTATCTCTATGTACATTTTAATTTTCCTTGCATTTAATTAGGTAAAGCACAAGTAATTGACATCACTTGCAAATCATAAAATCCATCAGGTTTTTAGGATCCTGAAAATCTTGGTTTTCATGATGCTGGGCTATCAATCGCCCAGACTTTTCATTAACAGATAAGGTATATTAATACTATGGGTGACTACATATTTAAATCTTTGCTTTATTTGGGGCTACATAAGAAGTGTTGAAAAAATAATAACCAGGAAGATTATAATGCTAAGCAAAATTGAAACTAAAACAGCTCTAGGGTATTCCTTGAAATTAGAATTTGGTAATAATTCCTCTGTTGATATATAGAGCATAAAACCCGCTGCACTAGCAAGTAAAATCCCTATAAGCTTATGCGAGAAAGGTATAAAAAATGCAAAAAGAAATCCTACAAGTTCAAAAAGGATTGTGCTTGTAGTTATTAAAAATGATTTCAATCTTTTTCTATTTAGGCTGTAAAGAGGTATAATCGTAGCAATATTTTCAGGAATATCATGCAATGCGAGCACTATTGCTATGCTCAACCCCAATGAAAATGATAAGGCAAGTCCGCTTCCTAAGGCAAGGCCTTCAGGAATATTATGCAGAGCCATCCCAATAATAAGCATGGACACGCTGCGCTTTACAGAGGGCTTTTCTTTTTTTGAGAGTTGAGG
>JACRHU010000044.1 GCA_016211995.1 Candidatus Pacearchaeota archaeon | reverse complement strand
TCTTATGTGAGGGAGGTTTAAAATGGATTCTGTTTATGAAATAGTCGAAAAGGCTAAAAAAACTGGAAAAATTGAGAAGGGTACAAATGAAGTTACAAAGGCAGTTGAAAGAGGAACTGCAAAATTAGTTGTAATTGCCTCAGATGTAACTCCAAAAGAAATTGTACAACATTTGCCAATCCTTTGCAAGGAAAAAGGAATTCCTTGTTTGACAGCTGATTCCAAGCAGAAACTAGGAGTTGCTGCAGGAATAAATATTGCTACAGCTTCTGTCGCTGTTATAGAGCCAGGAGATGCTACAGGTTTAATGTCAGGACATGTCAAAGAAGCAAAGGCAAGCAAACCAGAGAAAGCAGTTGAAAAAGCAGTAGAAGAAAAACCAGTAAAAAAGCCAACAAAGACTGAAAAAAAATAAAAATAAATAAAAATTAAGTTGTACTTTAAACTAGAATGGGAAGCGATAAAAAACAAAGGGTTAAAGAAGTAAAAACACAGGCACTTGCAGGAGTTGAAAAAGTACTCGGAGCTGCTGTTCCTGCTGTTGTTGAAGAAATTGTTGGTAGAACAGGGTTCAGAGGAGAAATTACACAAGTAAAAGCAAGAATTCTTCAAGGATATGATAAAGGGAAAGTAATAAGAAGAAATGTTAAGGGCCCAATTCGATTGAAAGATGTTTTAATGTTAAGAGAAACTCAAATTGAAGCTCGTAGATTAAAAACTAAAGTCATGAAAGGAGCTTTCACTTAAAAAATGACAGAAGAAATAAATCTCAAAAAACTTGCAGAATTTTTAGTTAGAGCAAAAAAAGCTACTTATGCTGGAAATGGTGCTGAGGTTCAGAGTCAAAGGCCAGGTTACAAAGAGCTCGAATATGTAGAAGGAGACTGGAATTACAGAGATAGTTATACACAATTTTTTCTTGCGCCTGGAGAAGAAGTTGTAAGATTTAAAGGAAATGTAATTTGGAGTATGGCATATAGGGGTGGAATGCGAGAAGCTCATAGAGAAGATGAAAATTTCGCTCATGAAGTTTTTAAATTTTTGAAAAAAGCATTAAGTAATGTTCCAGAAAATATTCCTTTTAGAGGACCAGTAACTTTTCACAGAGGTGAATTTCAATATACAAATTTTGTAGAAGGCGATATAGAGGATTTTTCAGGAATAGAAATGATAACATTAAAAAGAGAAGGTGAGATTGAAGAGGTTTTCAGACAAAGATATATTGGGGGCATAGCTAAGGGTAAGTAAATTAAAATGGCAAAATGTAGCTTTTGTTCGAAGAATATTTTACAGGGAAAAGGAAAGACCTTGATAGAAGAGTCCGGCAGAATACATAATCTTTGTTCTAATAAGTGCTATAAGAGCTGGAAGATGAAAAGAGACCCTAAAAAGTTAGAGTGGGCAAGAGTTAAAGCAAGAAAAGTTGAGTAAGCCCGTTAGTTAGCTTTTTAAGTTGGCTTTGCACAAAATATGAGTAAATGGCTTTTAATTTTATACTAATTATGTGCAAAGCCTTTTAAGTTATAGATTTCTTTCTAAATTATGAAAAATATTAGGCAACCGATTGTAACTATAGCAGGCCATGTTGATAGTGGCAAGACAACTATACTTGACAGTATTCGCGGAACACATGTTGCGAAAAAAGAAGCAGGAGGAATTACACAAAAAATTTCATTTACAGGATATCCTGCATCTCTGCTTCAGGAAAAATGTTCTGAACTCTTGAAAAAGTTTAAAATTGAAGTTAAAATTCCTGGTTTTCTTTTTATTGATACACCAGGGCATGCTGCTTTCACAAATCTGAGGAAGAGAGGAGGAAGCCTGGCTGATTTAGCAATACTGGTTATTGATATAAACGAAGGAATGATGCCTCAAACTTATGAGAGTATAGAAATCTTAAGACAGAGCAAGATTCCATTTGTTGTTGCCCTCAATAAAATCGATGCAATATCTGGCTGGAGAAAAATTGAAAGTGAATTGCAGAAAAATATTGAAATGCAAAGCGACTATGTAAAAAAAGATTTTGACAATAAATTGTACAGAATAATTGCAGAGCTTTCTACACTTGGTTTGAATGTAGATTTATTTTTTAGGGTAAATGATTTTACAAAGCAACTTGCGTTAATACCTTGCTCTGGAAAAACAGGAGAAGGAATTAAAGAGCTGCTTGTTATGTTAACAGGACTTGCCCAAAGATTCTTGATTAAAAAACTTGCTCTGGAAAAAGAAGGCAAAGGCACTACACTTGAAATTAAAAAAGAGAGAGATATGTTTTACATTGAAGCAATTTTATATGACGGCACCTTAAAAGTAAATGATGAAATTTTTATTGCTTCACTTGATAAACCAATTAAAAGCAAGATAAGAGCGATATTTGAAGCACTTCCGCTTGGCAAGGGCTTTAAGCCTGTTCAAGAAGTGAGCGCAGCTAGTGGAATAAGATTGCAGCTTTCAAAAACAGCTGAAGTTCTTTCTGGAATGCCTTTTTCTACTAAAGAGAGTGAGAGTCTACAAAAAGAAGTTTCTGAAGCTTTAAGAACAGATGAAGAAGGTGTAATCATTAAAGCTGATTCTCTTGGAAGTTTAGAAGCTTTACTTTTCTTGCTTAGAAAGGAGAACATTCCTATTGGAAAAGTTGGGATGGGAAATATAAACAAAGCAGATGTCATAAGTGCTGCTTCAAACTCTCCTTTAAATCAAGTAATTTTAGGATTTAATGTTGTATCAGAAGCTGAAAATCCAGAGGTTTCAATAATAACGAATAATGTTATCTACAAAATTATAGAGGATTTTAAAAAATGGCTTGATGACAAGAAACTTGAACTTGAAAAAGAAAGTATTTCTTCTTTGACTAGGCCTTGTAAAATTAAGATCTTACAATTTGTTTTTCATGCAAGCAAACCTGCAATCTTCGGTGTGCATGTTGAAGAAGGAATGCTTAAGTCTGGAATAGAGATAATGAATTCTCAAGGCAGAAAAATTGATAAAATTAAAGCAATTCAGTCAGAAAATAAAACAGTTGAAAAGGCTGAAAGAGGAAAAGATGTTGCAATCTCTCTTCCGAATGTTACTTATGGAAGGCAAGTAAGAAAAAATGACCTTTTATATTCTGACATAAATGAACAAGAATTTTTAAAATTAAAAGAGAACAAAAAATATTTAAATCAAAGTGAGATCTCTGTGCTCCAAGAAATAGCAGAAATAAAAAGAAAAGAAAAGCCAACTTGGGGGATATGATACTAAGGGGATAGATAATCCATTGATATGGATTGCATTTTCCGAAGTGGTCAGCTTCGGTTGATTATATCATTAACTATCTATACCTATTAATAAAAAGCGAGCGTGTATAATATACCTATTTATTTTTAGACACGCTCGTGTAAAAAGCTAAACTTTAAAAAGCAATAAAATTACATCATAAATATGAAAGTTGATATAGCAATTAAAGACGGAAAAGAAAAAGGAAGAACAGTTCATCTAGAAAGCAATGCAGATCTAAGCGGAATGAAAATAGGGGAGATGGTTAAAGGGGATAAAGTAGACTCAAAATTGCATGGTTATGAGCTTGAAATTGTAGGAGCAAGCGATTTAGCAGGCTTTCCTTACATAAAAAATGTTGAAGGAATGAATCTTCGAAAACAACTAATGACCTCTGGAAAAGGAATGCATACAAAAGGGAAAGGTCTTAGAAAGAAAAAAAGCATAAGAGGAAATACACTAAGCCAAGATACAATGCAAGTTAATCTTGTTGTTAAAAAACATGGAGGAAAAAGTTTCGAGGAACTTTTTGGACCCCCAAAAGTCAAGGAAAAGAAGCAAGCAGTAGAAAAGAAAGAAGGTGAAGGAGCAAGTTGAAAAGAATAGGAATAATTGGTTTAGGGACACTAGGTTCTGAAGTCGCTAAACAATTAAACAAGCAAGGACTTTGGCTTGTTCTTTGTGACATAGATGAAAGCAAACAAATTTCTGGATTACCTTTTACAACAAATGCTAACATTATTCTTAATGACCCAAAGATCTATATGGTTGTGGAGCTAATCGGAGGATATCATCCTGCATATGAATTTATTGCTGGAGCATTAAAAAATGGAAAAAATGTTGTAACTGCGAACAAAGCAGTTATAGACCAATATGGTTCTGAGTTAGAGCAGATTGCAATTGAAAATGAAAAATGTCTTAAATTTGAAGCAGCTGTTGGTGGGGCAATTCCTGTAATTGATGCAATCCAGCATAGTTTAACTGGAAATAATACAAAAAAGATTAGCGGGATTTTAAATGGAACAACAAATTATATTTTAACTAGAATGCATGAATCTTTGGATTATGAAACTGCGCTTAAAGAAGCACAGGAGAAAGGATTTGCAGAAGCAGATCCAAGCTTTGATATTAAAGGAAAAGATGCAGCACAAAAAATAGCAATACTTGCTTCTATAAATTTTAAAACAAAAATTAACTCAGAAAAATTTTATGTTCGTGGTATAAATTCTATCGGACAATTTGATATTAGGTATGCAAATTCACAAGGATGGGTGACTAAACTTATTGCAAGCGCAGAGGTAAAAGTCAATGGACTAGAATTAAAAGTTTGTCCAACAATGATTTCTCAGAAGCATCCACTCGCTTCTGTTGCATATGAAAGAAATGCTGTTCACTTGCAAGGTGATGCGAATATTACATTAGCTGGAGAAGGAGCTGGAAAAGCAGCTGCAACATCTGTTATCTCTGATGTAAAAAGAATTCTTAATGGAGCTAAACCAGAAAGATATTTTGGGAATAATGAATATATAATTTTAAGCAACGGAAATCTTATTTCAAGATTTTATCTAAGATTTGATGCTGTTGACAAGCCCGGTGTATTGCACCATATTTCTGGAGTTCTGTCAGATAATAAAATAAGTATATGGAAAGTTGAACAGCTTGGTGAAAGCAACTCAAAGGTGCCTGTTGCAATTGTAACCTATGAAACTTATTACTCTACTCTAAATTCTGCTTTAGGAAGTTTGGATAGAAAAATAGCTGATATTAGGTCAATAATACATGTTTTAGCTTAATTTCTTCTGGTATAATTTCTTTCTTGCCATTCTTTAAAATGTTCACCAGATTTTATTCTTTTCCACCAGCTTTCATTTTGTTTGTACCAATCAATTGTTGATTTTAAACGCTCAGTAAAATAATCCTGTCCTGAAGGAGTACTTGAACCCAGATATCTTCTTTTAAAATCATCTATGCTGTATCTGAAATCATGTCCTTTTCTGTCTGCAACAAACTCTATTTTATCTTCTGATTCATTCATTAGGCTTAGGACTATTTTTGCTAAGTTCAGGTTAGATAACTCATTTTTGCCTGCAATATTGTAAATCTGTCCATTTTTACCTTTTCTAAAAATAAATTCTATTGCTCTGCAGTTATCCTCAACATAAATCCAGTCTCTTACATTCTCTCCTGTACCATAAATTGGGATTTTTTTACCTTCAATTATGTTGGTAATCATCAGAGGAAGAAACTTTTCAGGATATTGGTAAGGACCAAAATTATTTGTGCTTCTTGTTATAATGATAGGAAAATTGTATGTTTTAAAGAATGAATGGCATAGTAAATCAGCAGCTGCCTTCGAGGCAGCATAAGGATTGTTAGGATTCAGAGAGTCTGTTTCTCTAAAACTTTCTCCAAGTGTGCTGCCATAAACCTCATCTGTGCTTACCTGCAAAAATCTTTTTATTTTTTTATCTCTTGCTATTTCGAGTAAATTGAGAGTGCCTTCAAAATTAGTTCTTGCAAATTCTATTGCGCTATCAATGCTCCTGTCAACATGGCTTTCTGCTGCAAAATTTATTATTCCTTCAATATCTTTTCTTTCAATTGTCTTATCAACTAATTTTCTGTCACAAATGTCTCCTTCAACAAATTCATAATTAGAATTATTTTCAATATCAATTAAATTTTCTAAATTTCCTGCATAAGTCAGTTTGTCAAGATTGATTATTTCATTATCTATATTTTCAAGAAGATATTTTATAAAATTGCTTCCGATAAATCCTGCTCCACCTGTGACGAGTATCCTCATTTTTTATTGTTAATTTTCCGTTAAATTTCCAACCGTATGATGGTTGGTATTTGTCTTTGCTATCAATCGCAAAGATTATAGGTTATTTTTTATTTATTTTATATTGCTATCTAATATAACTGATTTTTAAATAAATTATGTAAAATTAGTTGATGTCTTAAATATATTTTATGGTTTCATAATCTATTTAAATTCCTGCACGCTGAAAAAACATGGAAAAAGATTGTGAGAGAAATGGTATTATTGGTGTTGTTCTTGCTGGCGGTCTGGGAACAAGAATGGGTAGAAAGACAAAAACAGGATATAGAATAGGAACAAATAAACATCTTATGCAAGTTCATGACCGCCCGATGATTGATTACCCTCTTGAAACTTTAGTTTCTGCTGGAATTAAAGATCTAGTTGTTGTTATAGGCCCAGAGCATGTCGAAAGTTCATACTCTGCTTTAAGATATTGGGAAGAAGAAAGAGATGTTAGATTATGCTATGCTCTACAAAAAAGTGCTGGTGGAATTGCCCAAGCTCTAGGACTAACAGAATTTATTGTGGGTGATAGAAAATGTGTTGTAATACTAGGAGATAATTATTTTCAGGATAACCTTTCTGATGCTGTTGAAGAATTTAAAACTAGAAATGATGCTAAGATTTTTTTAAAAGAACTGCCTGATGAGCTGCTTTTTGAAATTAAAGACGGCAAGAAAAAATCAAGATTTGGAATGGCTTATACACAAGAAGGAAAAGTTGTAGAAATAGAAGAAAAACCGGAAAAGCCAAAAAGCAATTACGCTGTTACCGGCTTGTACATGTATACTCCAGATGTTTTTGGAAAAATAAAAAAGCTCAAACCTTCAGTTAGAGGCGAATTAGAAATAACTGATGTAAATAATATGTATATTCAAGAAGGAAGACTTGGATTTTATTCGCTGCTTGGGTTCTGGAGCGATATGGGAAATCCTGATTCTGTTTATAGAACAACTGAATTTCTTAGAAACTTAGAGAAAAAATAAATAGATTAGAAAGCTTTATTAATCAACTTTATTCTTTATCTTTTATGGCAGAATTTAAACAGCCTGTATTGAGCATTGGCTTAGTTGGGCATATAGATCATGGCAAGACTACATTGTTATGGCAGCTTAGTGGAAAATGGACTGATACCCATTCTGAAGAGTTGAAAAGAGGAATTACAATAAAGTTAGGGTATGCAGACGTGATGATTAACAAATGCGATAAATGTCAATCACCTTCTTGTTTTACAAGAGAAAAGAAATGTAAAAATGGCGAAGAAGCTAAGCCATATAGATATGTAAGCTTTGTTGATGTTCCTGGGCATGAGATGCTTATGGCAGCAATGCTTTCAGGAGCTGCAATAATTGATGCTGCATTGCTTGTTATAGCAGCTAATGAGCCTTGCCCTAGACCACAGACAAGAGAGCATCTTGTCGCTCTTGAGGCAAAAGGAATAAAAAATATAATTATAATACAGAATAAAGTTGATTTAGTGACAAAAGAAGAGGCATTAAAAAATTATGAGGAAATTAAGCAATTTATTAAAGGAACAATTGGAGAAAATGCTCCTATAATTCCATGCTCTGCACAACAAGGAATAAATATTGATATGATTCTTGCTGAAATCTGTGAGATTGGAATTCCTCACAGAGACACTCATTCAAAGCCAATATTTTTTGTTGCGCGTTCTTTTGATATTAACAGACCAGGAACTGATATAAAAGAATTAAGTGGTGGAGTTCTAGGAGGAGTTTTGAAGCAAGGAACTTTAAAAGAAGGAGATGAAATTGAGATAAAACCAGGATTAAGTGTTAAAAAACATAATCTCACCGAGTATAAAACAATAAAGACAAAAATTTTAAGCATTTATTCTGGAAATACTCAGATAAAAGAAGCTCTTCCTTCTGGAAGTTTAGCATTGCAAATTAATTTAGATCCTCTGCTAACAAAAGCTGATTCACTTGCTGGCTGTATTGTATCAAAAATAGGCAACTTGCCAGAGATTCAGAATAGAATAAAATTGAAAGTGCAACTTTTCAAAGAAGCAATAGGAACAGAAACAAAAGAAAGTGTTGTAGAAATTAAGACAAGTGAAATATTAATGTTAAGTATCAATACATCAATCACAGTTGGAACAGTTGTAAAAATAGGAAAAGAGATCGAACTTGTTTTAAAAATTCCAATTGTTGCAATTCCTGGAACAAAAGTCGGAATTGCCAGAAATATCAAAGGGCATTTTAGATTGATAGGTGTAGGGGAAATAATTTGAAATGCAGATTTTAAAATTTCATACAAAGAAAAAAGAGGAAATAATTGATATAACTCGTGAAATTCTTGAAATTGTTAAAAAAAGTGAGGTAGAAGATGGTGCTTGCATTGTTTATGTTCCTCATGCTACTTGTGCCATAGTTATTAATGAAAATTATGATAAAGGAGTTTGTGGGGATATTCTAAATGTGCTTGAAAAAATTGTTCCAAAAAAGTGGAAATATAAGCATAATTGTGTTGATAATAATGCAATAGCGCATATAAAATCTGCTTTAATTGGTCCAGGTAAAATAATTCCAATTTCTAATGGAAAGCTACAATTGGGAAAATGGCAAGGCATCGCGCTTGCTGAATTTGATGGTCCAAGAGAAAGGCAGGTTTTTATTGAATTTTTGAATAGATGAAATATATTTTCTACAATAATTATGTTTTTATATTGCATAAAGGGTTAATTTCTGTTTAAAAATGAGCAAAAATGAGAAAGTATGCATTGCAAGACAGCCTATTTTATATGCTTCTGGAGAGGGCATAGCAGAAGCCTGGGAGAATTCTCTTCTCAAGTTATGGGACAAGGGTGTAAGAATTAAGACACAGCATGATAGGGCAGGTGACCCTCAAAGTAGAGATAGCACAATGATAATAGTTGTAAAAAATTCTTTGGCAGAACCAAGAATACATTTATGCTTTCCTGCTGGGCTTGAAAATTTAGAAATATACAGACAAGAAGTTGTTGAAGGTGTCCATGACGCTTGGATAAATCCTTCAGAAGGCAAGTGGACCTATACTTATCATGAAAGACTTTTCAATTATGATTTTGCAGGCATAAAAATTAATCAGATAGAAAAGATAGTAGATGAGTTAAGTAATGCAATTTTTACAAGACGAGCGCAAGCAATAACTTGGAGTCCTTTTGATGATCCAGGAAGTGTCGATCCTCCTTGTTTACAACGTGTCTGGTGCAGAGTTTTTGAAGACGATTATGGAAGAATCAACTTAAGCATGAATACTCATTGGAGAAGCAGAGATGCTTACAAGGCAGCATTCATGAATATGTTTGCTGTAACTGATCTGCAAAGAATTATAGCCCAGCAAATTTCCAAGAAAACAGGCATCAAGATTCTTCCAGGGCAATATACTGATATCTCTGATTCATATCATGTTTATGGTAAAGATTTTGAGGACTTTGAGAACAGGTTTTTAAGGCCTATTATAGAAAAGAAAAGAGAATTTTATAATCCTGATAGACAGAAAAGCAGAACATTAAGAAGTGATGATGAAGTTGTGAAAGAAAGTTTTGAGCAAGGCAGAAAAATGCTTGAATTAGAAAAAGAAACAGGAATAAAAGGCAAATATTCTTAAATCAAAATAAAATGGAAAAAAGAGGCAAACTTATTGTAATTGAAGGTTCTGACGGCTCGGGCAAGAAAACCCAGACAGACTTACTTGTTGAAAGAGCCCAGAAGGAAGGGTATAAAATATGCACATTAAGCTTTCCACAGTATGATAAATTTTTTGGAAAAGAAGTCAGAGCATATCTCAATGGAAAATATGGAAAATTAAATGAGGTACATCCAAAGCTTGCTTCAATGCTTTATGCGCTTGACAGGCTTTCTGTAAAAGATGAACTAATTGAAAAACTAAATCAAGGATATTCAATCGTATTAAACCGTTATTTAGAATCTAATATAGGGCATCAGGCAAGCAAGTTTGAGGGAGAAGAAAGAGAAAAATTTATTCGCTGGCTTTATGAATTAGAGATAAAACAGCTTGGGCTTCCAGAATCAGATATGGTTTTATACTTAGATTTGCCATTAGATTTTGCACAAAAAGCAATGGATAAAGCAGGTAGAGAAAAAGATATACATGAATCTGATTTTGATTATCTCCTAAAAGTGGAGAATACATATAAAGAAATAGCAAGGGAAAATCAAAAGTGGGTTATTATCCCATGCATTAAAGAAGAGAAAAGGATTTCTGTAGCTGATTTGCATGAAGAGGTATGGAAAATAGTCCAGCCATATCTCACAAGATAATTTTAAATCAAAAAAACAAAGGGCACCACACCATAAATGGTGTGGTTTGTAAAGCCCTTTGTTTTTAGGATGCTCAGAAATGAAAACAGTAAAATCTACTACTGCATCATTTATGATGCAGTTTTCATTTCTGACATAATGTTTTTTCTTTCAAAGAATATAAAAAAAAGAGGCTGATAAATTAATAATCTGTTAAGATTGAAATGAAAATTTATGCTCTAACTAGGGCCTTCTCTGTAATTTCTTTTCTGACTGCTTGTTTAGTTACATACCAATAAAAATCCCTGAATCTTTTAATAAGAGGATTATCCAAATTTAACCTATACATTTTTGCTTTTCCGACTATTCTTGTTCTTTTTACTATCAGTTCATTTTCTAATTTAGCCCAAAAAAGTTTTAGGGTGGAGTAGCCAATTCCAGAATTTTTAGCTATTTCCACCATACTATAATCAAAATCCTCATTAACAACCAAAAAATCCAGAACTCTAAGTATTGGTGAGGTTCCAAACAATTCTAAAAATGCTGTTTTTGTTTGTTTTTTCATAGTCTATATAAAACTAAGGACCTTTTAAATCTTTCTATTTTTAGCCCTTATAGGCTAAAATTGATAACTTAACGAAAGAAAAAATTATTTAAATAAAAGTTAAGTACGCATAGTATGGTTAAAAAAGAGGATTATGATAAGATAAAGAAAAATATAATTAAAAAATTATATTCATCTAAGGCATTTAAAAAAGGGCACCTTCTAATCGAAACATTAAAAAGAGGCATTCCTTCTCATTCAGTAGGTTATGTTAAAGATGTTTTAAACGACTTATTGAAAGAAGAATTAGTCATAGTATACGGGAAAACAAAGCATGGCTATGCTTATCAATTGAATATTAAAAAATTAAAAGAAATAGAGGGAATAATAGATAGTATCTAAAAATATTGAAACAGAAGAGATAATAGATAATGTACCACTATAATAAAAAATGAAAATAACAATTGCTGGACAGAATGGGAGCGGGAAATCTACTGTTGCAAAATTTCTAGCTAAAAAGTTTAAGCTTAAACATTATTCTGCAGGAGATCTAAGAGGGCAGATAGCCATGAAGATGGGAATAACTATTGATGAGCTTAATAGACTCGGTGAAAAGGAATTTTGGACTGATAAAATAATTGATGAATATCAGAGAGAGCTTGGAAAAAAAGAAGATAATTTTGTTATTGACGGCAGGCTTTCTTTCTATTTTATTCCAGATTCAATAAAAATATTTTTAAGAGTTGATCCTCAAGTCGGTGCAGAGAGGATATTCAAAAACCCAAGGCCAGATGAGGAAAAGAAAAATTCTGCTGCAGAAATAAAAAAAATGATTACAGAGAGATATAAAAGGGATATTGCAAGATACAAAAAATATTATCATGTAAATATTGAAGACCTAAGCAATTATGATATTATAATAGATACAACTAAACTTAGTGAAAAAGAAGTTGGTGAAGCAATTATTAAGGCTATCAAAAAAATCCAGAAGGATTTTTAGGATCCAGAAAATTTATATTTTTTTCATTAGGAAATTAAACAGTTAATAAACCCCTTGTTTTGGTGGGCAGTTCTGCATTCAGGATAAACAGTTAAACTGCCTTTATGGCCATAAAGCAGCTTCAGGATGCTATTTCTAGAGCGATTGAGGAATTAAGGAAGAAATAGATGGGTAGGACTATAAAAAATTCTTTACTATATAATTCTCTTTTATGAAGTATAGGGAATGCTTTAGAGTATAAAAAAATCCATTTTCCCTTAAGGATTTGAAAAAAAGGTATAAAGGACTGCCTGATCTCTCCCCCCTAAAGAGCATTAATAGTTTTTTTTCATTACTTTCTATTTTCCTTTTTTCTACCTCTAATTTAAGCACATCTTCAGGCATTGTTTTTTTACTTTTAATTTCAATTTGTTTTATTCTTTTAATCAATTCAACAGAATTTTTATTAGTTAGATTATTACTAATCTGTTTTTCAAGAAACGGTAAGATTCGTATAAATTCTTTTTTTCCATTCATTCTTATCATTTTATTTAAAACAAAGGGCAGTTCTCTAATAAGGCAATCTTGATTCAATTTATAAAAAGAAGAGTTGAATATTTGTTTTACAAAGAGCTCAGGAAAATGCTTTATTAAAAAAAGAAGTCTATTTCTCTCACAATAATAAATCGGAAAAAATATGCTGTTGCTTGTTCCACGAAAATTGTGCCAAGCTATACTCTGAGGGTTGTACACTATCTTCCATCCTTTCTTCCTTAAAGAAAAGGAGAGATCTACATCCTCAAAGTACATAATGAAATCCTCATCAAAAAGCCCTACTTCTTGCAATGCCTCTTTCCTGTATAGGCTGGCAACATTGCTTATACCAATAACTTCTTTTATCCTACTACTTTTTTTGTCATTAAATTTAAAATCCCTATCCATAAAATAGAAATACTTTTTTTGTATTAATCCAGTTGAATTGATTCTCCCATTTTCAAATAATGTTTTGCTTCCTATGGCAGCAATCTTGCTGTCTTTCCGGATGACTTTAACAAGTTCTACAAGCCAGTCCTTATGAACCCATGCGTCATTATTAAGTAAAGCAACATATTTTCCTCTAGCAGCCTTTATTCCAAGGTTATTTGCCTTGCAATAATTATTTTCCCTATTTTTAATAATCTTAACCTCTGGAAAATTCTTCTGCATAAACTGAACGCTTCCATCCTTGCTCCCATTATCCACCATAATTAATTCCAACTTATCTTTAGGGTAATTCAATTCTTGCAGAGAAGAAAAGCATTGTTTAAGAAAGGGCTTCCCATTCCAGTTCACTACAATCAGACTAATAAGTGGTAAGGAAATGATATTTTGCATTATTTATTTATCTTGTCTTCCTTTATTATATTTTCTGTTTAGACTTTTCTAATAGCTCTTGCATAACTTTGTTTAATTTATGAGACTTTTATAATTAATAGTGAAGTAAAAATCATTAAAATTCCCTATTATAATACATTGCCCCCTTACATAACTTTTTTAAATGAGATACTGTTCTAAATCATTATGAAAATTTGCCTTGTTCATACAGGAATAGGAAGAAGTGGTTTTGGAATTTTTTGTTCTAGAGAAGGAGATATTTTAGAAAATTGTATGATGAATCATGGTCTTGCCCTGATAAGTGCTTACGCAAAAAAACATGGCTTTAAAGATATAAATTTAATAGACCTCAGAACCTTGAATGGATGGGATGACTTCAAAAGAAAACTTCTTGAATTAAAACCAATGGTTATAGGCCTTGGGGGGGTCTCAGTTGATTTTGGTGTAACCCTTAAATGTGCAGAGCTAGTTAAATGGTATAATAAAGAATGCATAGTTATTGTTGGGGGCCCTCATGCAAGCATCATGCCAGAGGATGCATTAAAAAATGGGAATATAGATTATGTTATAACTGGCGAGGGAGAGGTTTCTTTCACTGAATTGTTGACTAGAATCAACAATGGGAGAAAGCCTAAAGAAAGATTAGTCAAATGCAAGAGGATAGAGCTAGATAAACTAGAATTTGCTGATAGAGAATTATATCCTTATAAGGAGATATTAAAAAATCTTCGTGTTCCAAATTTAACCCCTCCAACTGTAACAATTTTAGTGGCAAGGGGTTGCATGTATAATTGTTCTTTTTGTAAACCAGGAGAAGACTATATTTTTGGAAGCAAGGTAAGGACTAGAAGTCCTAAGAATGTCATAAATGAGCTTATTAAGCTAAGAGAGAAATATAACTTTAATTCTATAATGATTCATGATGATAATCTGTTACAGGACAGAGAATGGATTAAAGAATTTTGTAAGTTATATAAGGAAAATGATTTTGACCAGGAAATAAGCTGTCAGGCAAGAGCAGATCTGATTTGCAAAAATGAGGACTTGATAAAATTATTTGCTGAAACAGGTCTTAAAATGCTTTTAATAGGTTTTGAAAGCGGCAATCAGAGAATACTTAATTTTTTGAGAAAGGGAACAACAGTTGAGCAAAATATAAAGGCTGCAAGTATATGTAAAAAGTATGGCATCAAAATCTGGGCAAATTATATGTTCGGAGTGCCAACAGAAACAAGAGAAGAGGTGCTAGATACTGTTAGGATGATCAGAAAGATTAAGCCAGAGCATTATAGCCCTGCATTTTTCACCCCCCATCCTGGAAGCGATTTATTTGACTACTGTAAAGAAAATAGTATTTCTCTGATAAAAGATTATGAAGATTATAGCAGGGGGACTGAAGGAGAAAAGATAAAGGGAGTAGATTATAATTTTTTAAAAGGAGCTATTAAAGATTCTATGAAATCTAGGGGATTTTTTATAAGAGTGTTAAATCTTTTAAAATGACTACAATAAAAATTTTACGCCAAATCAGTCAATTTGGCAAAATAGACAAGATTAAAAGAGTAATTATAGATAGAATAAGAAGGCACTATTGCAGAACCTACAATCTAAATGAGCTTAATAACCGGGTTAGAATACTTAAAAAAGGTATTGACAAAAATTTTCATTTAAGAAAGCCTCCTCTGGTAAGTATAATAATAACCACTTATAATCAGTTATCTATTTTAAAACAAGCAATAGAATCTATAACAAAATTCACAGAGTATCCAAATTACGAATTAATAATTGTTGATGATTGTAGCACAGAAAAAGGCATGAAAGAATACCTTTTAAGTTTGAAGAGGGGGTTTGGAAATCCATGCAGGATTTTTTTTAATAAGAGGAATATGGGCTTTGCAAAATCAAATAATAAAGCCATAAAAAATTCTAAAGGAGATTATGTTTGCCTATTTAATTCTGATCTAATTGCGACAGACTACTGGCTTAGCGAACTGGTTAGAACTATTCTATCAGATAAAAAGATAAAGATAGTTGGGTCAAAATTGCTGTATCCTTGGAATAATAAGATACAGCATGCAGGGGTTAGTTTTACTAAATGTGGGTGGAATGAAGTAAAGGATAAGGACTATTTTCTACCATATAATATCTATCAGGGAAGAGAAATGGACCTTGCTGAATCAATGCAAAAAAAAGAATACCCTGCAATGGGTTTTTCTTGTGCATTAATTGAAAAAAAAGCCATAGTGAAGATCGGGCTTTTGCCAATAGGATATGAATTCGGCGGATATGATGATATTGAGACATGTATGCTAATGCGTGAGAGAGGGTACAAGTTTTTTTTCTGTCCAACATCGATTTTATTCCATTATGAAACCCTTATAATGACCCAGCATAGAGATTATAGAAAAAATGAGAGAAGAAAAGCAATTTACTTCATGGAAAAATGGAGCAATAAAGTAAATAAGCTGTTCAGTAAAGATATCTGTATACTGCAAAATAGTTATTTAAATAATAAAGAATTTCAAGAAAAGAAAGAAGATTTATCCATAATAATATCATTTTAAATAAAAAAGGGTAATATATACAGCTATTATAAAAAATTCTTGTGTTCCCTCGGAAGAGAAAGCTCATATAATATCTTGTTTATCTCGTGATTCCTGCATAAAGGCTGACATTTCGAGAAATCCACTTTCTCAAACATTTTTTTTCTTTTTTTTGAATTCATTATCTCTTTAAATGAATTCTTTGTTAAGTCCCCTATTGAATATTGCGGATATCCTGCATAATAGCAGCAGAAATATACTTTAGCATCTGCACCTATTACTGTTGTAAAATTAGGCCCAAGGCATTTTGTGTAGTATCTACTATAACTTTTCTGTGGAGAAAGTACATCATTGAATTTATGGATAGAGGGAAGAACATCAAAATTTTTATCTGAAAGTTTAATCGCATCTTTAATAAGCTTTAAAGATTTACTAAATATTGTTTGAGGATATGTTTTGCAATGTTCTTTTTGTTCTGGCCTTATATCTACTGGTCTTATCTGATAATAATCTACTCCTATTCTCTTAACCAATCTTCCACAATTTATCACATCTTTGTAATTCAAAGGATGGATTATGAATTGCGCTCCTATCGTCACTTTGCTTTTTTGTCTTTTTTTTTCTTTTACTAAATCATAAAGACTTTTGATTGTTTTATTGAAATCTGCATTTTTACCATGCATTTTTTTGTAAATCTTACTACTTGAAGCATCTAGACTTACCCTTATCCATGTGCAGTTTTTAACAAGGACTCTAATTTTTTCTCTATCAAGAAGCTCCCCATTTGTGATAAATCCAACGTCAAGCCCATTCTTTTTTGCAGATTCTACTGCTTCAATAGTATTCGGATTGGCTAGTGGTTCACCTCCACCAGAGAAAGTTATTGCCTTACTAACTCTACTTATTTCTTTTATAATTCTTAGCATTAATTTTTTTGATAGAATCTCTTTTTTTGATTTGTAGTATTCTGAGACACAGAAAATACAGCTATGATTGCAGAGATTACTTGGAAAAAATTCAACACAAACAGGATGGACAAGCTTCCCTGCTTGCCATTCTGCCAACCTATCTAAATGCTGAAATATTTTCTGTGGATTGAACTGCTTCAAATTAATATTTTCAATCATTTTTTATCATCCCCAATTTTTTCTTTGTTTTATGAATAGTCGTTAAAAATTTCCATCCCCTTGAGTTATGGATTTTTTTAATTTCTACTTCTTTCTCTTTTATAATTTTATCCCTTTGATTTATCTCCTCTTCTTTCTCGCTTATAATTTTATCTCTCTGATTTATCTCCTCTTGTTTCATTATTTCTATCTGCTGAACAATATGATTGACAGTTTTTATTCTTAAATCATCTATGTTATCATTTCCTATAATTAAAACCTTTCCATTTTTATAATGCAAATGCCTGCATTGTATGCTCCAATCAACTAAAGTTTTCATCTTTAATTTTTTATTAATTTTTATACCCAATATAATGTCTGCTCCTTTAAAATTGCCATACCCTGAATTAAAACCAAGCTTTTTTATAATCCCTGTTTTTATGAGATAACAACCCATGCCCAAAGCAGTTACTTCTTCAACGCCTTTTTCTTTTGGAAGAGCATGAATCAAAAGACCATCCTTTCTCTTATTACTGTCGTAGTATTGCCAAACATAGGGTGCAACAAAATCCTCTTCTGCCCACCTGTCCAGATAATAGCCTCCGGCAGCAGCTATATTTTTCTTTTTGATAACCTTTAATAATTTTTTAAGAGAGGCTTTAGGAACTATCACATCATCTTCTATTAAAAATAAATAGTCTCCATCAACTTTTTTTAAAATCTCATTATATATTCTTGCCACATTGTTTAATATGCCCCAATCTTCTTTTCCTGATATCTCTGTCTTTTCCCTCTTATAACTTTTTGAATTATCTTCTATATAATTCGTTAAATTATATCTTTTTTTTCTCTTTTCAAGCCATAATTTTAAAAATTTTCCAAATTTTTTATCCTTGCTATTATCATAAAAAATAAGCTGTATTCTTTTTTTATCAAAATCCAACCCCCCTAAAGCCTTTAAGTAACTATCCAACGAATACCACTTGCCATTAAAAGGGGTAGCCACTGTTATAATTTCCTCAGTAATTCTTTTCATTAAATTAGGAGAAGGGCAAAGAATATAAAGTTTTCTTACAAAGAGGGCTTTGCACAATAACTAGACTATTTTTGTGCAAGAATTACTATTCTGCAAAATCTATAAAAAGGGCGTGTCATAAAAAATCCAGCGTTTCCTAGCTCTTAAAATGAGGTATTCATAAACTTCAACACGAAATAAAGGTTCATTGTTGATTTTTAGTGATTAGTGAAATTCTACTTAAAGATTCGCTTTATTAATAAGTTGATAAAGATATAAGCCAGAAATGCCAAGGGGATGAAGATTTAGTATCACTTATTCAAGTTAATTCTTTGAGGACTCCACCATAGCGGATAAAACAGAGCGTGTCTAAAAAATAAGTTCGGTTTAATATAATTTATTGTCTATAAAAGAGTTCAGTCAAAGTCCATGAATTATTGGGCTCAAAGTTTAATGATACCGAAGACATTTTAGCGAATTGTTAGACACGCTCGATAAAACATAAAATATATAAACCGCTTTATGCTATTATTATTGAAATAAATCATTAAAAAGAGCCATGAAAAAGTCATTTATATTTATTATAATAATTAGTTTAGTTGTAGTTGCTTCTATAATAGCCATTGCTATTTCCTTTTCTTCTATTTCTGTTAATGCTATTAATTGTTGCGATTGTGCCACCGGACTTTGTTGTTTTAATACACTAAATGCAGATTGCCTTACCGACCCCGATACATGTTTTGTTTATTGTGGTTTTGGTCCTCCAATTTTCTACGAGGGCTATACCTGTTCTGCTGGATTTTGCGTTCCTGAATTTAAGGACTATTTGCAGATGATTGGTGGTGCTGTTGTTATTCTTGGTGTCTGCTTGTTTTTCTTCAGAAAGAGATAATAAAGTAATAGGCTAATTTTTTAGGAAATTCTGGTAATTTAAGATATCAAAAAACCCTTTAGTTTTACCACACTCTTTAGAGTGTGGTTTGTTGGTTTTTAGGACTTCAGGATTTAATATCCTGATAGTTGTCAGAAACATCAGTTTCTGAAACTTCAAACTCATAAGAGTTTGACAGCAGTCAGAATTCATAGAATTCTGATGTGTTCAGAAATGCGGACATTTCTGACATAAAATAGTTAAGCATCCGAAGTATATCAACATTTCACCATAATTATCACTCAAAAGTTAAAATACCGGGATTCCCGGTATTTTCGAAGGATTTATAAACCGGAATTTCTTCTCGAATACATGAAAATTCACTTATCAAATAGTGTCTGGATAGGCAATATAGATCCGTTTATCCATTCATTTGATACAAGTAATGATAAAATTTTAGAGATAACTTCTCATAAAAAATGGGTGTCTGTACACCCAGTAGTGTTATGTATGATAACTGGATTAGGTTTGTTCATTAGAAGAAATCAAGCAGAACTAAATTTTAAGAAGATGGAGGCAACATCAAAACACTATTTTGAGAGGATGGGCTTGTTTAAGATATTGGGAATAGACTCGGGAATAAAAATAACTTCTCATGAATCTGCTGGAAGATTTATACCCTTGCAGCTTATAACAAACTCTCAAAATTTAGACGATTTCATCAGAGAAATGATCCCGATGTTGCATCTTAACCCTGAACAAGCAGAGCCAATAAAATATATCATAAGCGAATTAGTAAGAAATGTTTTTGAACACGCATCTTCTTCTGATGGGGCGATAGTTTGTGCCCAATACTACAAAAAAAGCAACACCATTAGAATTGGAGTAGTTGATACGGGCGTTGGAATAAAGTACACTCTAGAAAGATTTTATCATCCAAAAGACGATTTTCATGCATTGACTTTGGCTTTAACTCCCGGCATAACCGGGACCACAACAAAAATTGGGGGAACAGAAGCAAATGCAGGAGCAGGATTATTTTTTATTAAATCTCTTGCTAAAATGAGTAGAGATTTTTTTATGATATATAGCGGAAAAGCAATGTATAAACTGCTTAAAAATCCAAAGAACAAGCAGATAAAGCTAATTTCTGACCCTCTTAAAGATCATTTTTCTTCTGAAACAAACTTGCCCTTTTGGAAAGGAACAGTAGTCGCCATAGACTTATGCTTAAATAACATCCTCAATTTTAATAAATTGTTAGATTTAATAAGAAAGGTATATCGAGAGGGGAGAAAACAGCAGAATAAGATTAAATACAAAAAACCGCAGTTCATATAAACCATGGAAATAAAATTTTATTCACTTGTCGGGGCTTTTGCAGAAAATAAAGATATAGCAAAAGATATCAGAGTAACTAAGATTATTCCAAGTTTAGAAAATGGAGAAGAGGTTACATTAGATTTTGACAAAGTTAAGTCTGCAACACAATCTTTTGTACATGCTTTAATAAGTGATGTAATCAGAAAAAATGGAATTAAAACTTTAGATACAATTTATTTTAAGAATTGTAATGATACTATCAAGAAGATAATCGAAATTGTTATAGAATACATGCAGGATCATTCTTAACTCTCCTTTTCAATAATAATCTTCTCTTTATCTAATCTGACTATTACTTCTTTATCTAAAAGTTTGCTGTCTTCTGCAATCTTTTTCGGAATGTTTATTCTATACTTAAGTGTATTCTGTATTACCCACTTTTTTATCAAGAACTTTCATTATTCTCATATTTTAATTAGGTACCCGAAGTTTTTAAAAGTATGATATTAAAGAAAAACCTACCTTCCGAGCCCACTTAATGCACCAGTGAAGTTCTGGTGAAACCTTTATAAATTTAGTAACTGATAATGATTTTGGTATCTTTTTCTTTAGTTTCATACTGGCTTTACAGAGCCAGTAAGAATATTTAAATATATCGTTTTCTTAGAGTTATCATGAAAAAGGTAAGCATTATAGTATATCATCTGAGCAAAGTTAATTCGGGGCAAAAAACAGCAATT
>JACRHU010000043.1 GCA_016211995.1 Candidatus Pacearchaeota archaeon | reverse complement strand
CTTTGCAATATCAGCTATATGTGCTGCAATTTTTGTTACAATTACTCCTTCTCTAACATCTTTTTCATTAGGCAAACCAATATGCTCTTTAGGTGTAACATAACAGAGAAAATCTGCTCCATGCATTCCTGCTAAAGCCCCGCCAATAGCACAAGCAATATGGTCATAACCTGCTGCTATGTCTGTTGGTAATGGCCCTAAAACATAAAAAGGTGCGTTTCTACAAATTTTTTTCTCAAGTTTAATATTATCCCCTATTTCATTCAAAGGAATATGCCCTGGACCTTCAACCATTACTTGTACTCCTCTCCTTCTTGCCTTAGCAGTAAGTTCTCCTAAAATCCTAAGCTCATAGATTTGAGCCTTATCTGTTGCATCTTCAATGCAGCCAGGTCTTAAACCATCTCCTAAACTTAATGTAACATCATATTCTCTAGCAATATCTAAAATTTTATCAAAATGCTCATATAAAAAATTCTGCTTGTCATGCTTTTGCATCCATTTTATCAAAAAAGATCCTCCACGACTGACAACAGGCATTAATCTTTTTTCAAGTAGTGGCAAAACTTCTTTCACAACTCCAGCATGAACAGTTGCAAAATCTACTCCATCTTTTGCATTTTTTTCAAAAATTTCGAGATATTTTTCTAAAGTTAAATTTTCTGGCCCACCAATCTCTATAGTTGCCTGATAAATTGGAACAGTGCCTATTGGAATCTGCGAACTTGCAATTATTTCTTTTCTTATTTCATCAAGATTTTCAGAAGTACTTAAATCCATTACAGTATCAGCTCCTGCTTTTATAGCGACATTTAATTTTTTCAACTCTGCATTTAAATCTGATTTTATAGGAGAAGTACCGATATTTGCATTAACCTTTGTTTTTAATCCATAACCAATTCCAATTGGTTTTAAATTCTTGTGACTAATATTTGCAGGAATTACAATCAAACCATCAGCAACCCTTTGTTTTAATAAATTAACATCTATTTCTTCCTGTCTCGCGACATACCTCATCTCTTTTGTTATTTCATCATTTAATGCTTTTTCTAATTGAGTCATTTTTTTCATAATAAAGGCTTTGCACATCAGAAAAAAGCTAAAGCTTTTTTGGGATGCTCAGAAATCTTTTTGATTTCTGACATAAATAAGTATAAAGTCATATTGTTCTAAAGCTAGTTATGTGCAAAGCTCTTAACAAGCATAACTTTATAAGTTTTATCAAATAAAAAAATATATGATAGACTTCAACAAGTTAATAGACAATCATCTAATAAAAGAAAATAAACCTCGCGAGATAGGAAAATATTGGCCTTCTGAAGTAGGCAGTTGTTTAAGAAAAGTATGGTATAGCTACAAGATACCAAAAGAAACTGATTCAAATCTGCTAAGAATCTTTGAATCTGGAAACTTACTACATGAATTTATTGCTAATGTCATTAAAAGCGAAAAGAATCCTGATGTCGAATTACTTAAAGCAGAGATGCCTATAAAAATTGAAGAAAAAGAATTTACAGTATCAGGTAGAGTTGACAATCTTGTTATGCTTAAAATAAATAATGAAGAAGTTCTTGTAGAAGTCAAATCAACAAAATTTTTGCGAAATGAACCACAAGAAAGCCATGTTACACAATTGCAGCTATATATGCATGCTACTGGTGTACAAAAAGGAATTGTTCTTTATATTCAAAAGGATAATCTTCAAACAAGATGGTTTAATTTTACATATGACAAGAAAAAAGCAGAAAAGATACTTGCAAGATTTAAAGTGCTACACGAAACTCTAAAAAAAGATAAAATTCCAGAGCCAGAAGCAAAAAAATGTAAAGAGCTAAACTGGATGTGTAATTATTGCCATTGGAAAGACGAATGCGATGAGCAAGAAAAAGGTTTAAACAGATTTATGAAATAATTAAAATAAAGAATAACTTTGCCAATCAAACATACTACCAAAGCTCTAACCAAAAATCTTAAATAATTCAATTTCTTAGTTAAATCATGAAAGAAGAGGTGAGATATGCAGGACTAGGTGCTGCCTTAGCTGTATTTTTTGTTGGTAGCGGATGTACTTTTGTATGGGGTGTAAATAAGATAAGCGAATCTATAAATTCTATAAAACCAAGAGAACAGATAGTCCAATATGTTCCTGCTTCTTATAATTCTCCTGCTCCTTATACTTATGCTGCTTATACTAATGGTTACAGCCAATCAAACTGCAATAGAAGCAAATGTGAAGAATTAGAAAAGAAGGCTAGTGAAATGAATAAACAGAGAGTAGAAAATAAACAACCAATTCTTAATCATTATTCAACCATTCCTTTTCCAGCTCATTCGCCTCCGAGTTATCAAGAAACAAAAGAAACAAGCAAAAAAGCAGGTGATGCTTTTTTTAATGCTAACTTGTTTGACCTAGCTTATCAGGAATATAAAAAATCAGGAGATATTGAAGGAATTAAAAAATGTGCACCAAAGCTTGAGAAAAAGCTTTATCTAAATGAGGCATTTGATGCTTATAATGTTCTTGGAGATAAGCTTGCTGCATTTAAAGTTGCACAAAAATATTATAAAATTTATAACCGCGAGGTATATGCAATGATGATGCAACAAGTTCAGCAAAGTGAGATGAGACTTCAACCACAGATGCAAGCACAAGCAATACAACAACCAGCTGCACAGCCAGTTCAACAAGCTCCTGTGAATATATACTTCTATCCATATCAACCACAAGTTCAGCCAGCACAAACTCAACCTGTAGAACAAAAACCAAAGATTTCTGTAAATGGAATAATGATAAGTGATAAAGGAGATAGTGCAATATTGAATGTTGATAATGAAAGATTTGTTGTTAGAGAAGGTCAGCAAGTATACAATTTTTTGGTAAAAAAAATTGAAAAGAATTCTGTATTAATTGAAGACCGAGCAGGAAATTTAATTGGAGTTCCTGTAAGCAGCAGATAAATTTGTAATCATATTCTTTCTTGTATATCTTCAAGAATAATAAATGATATAAATCTGTTCCCCTATTATTTTGTGATGAAACTTGATGAGATAATAAAGGAGATAGGATTAGCAGCAAAGCAAGGAAGAAAAACAAAAGACCAAGAATTTAAGCAAAAATTTAATGAATGGCTTGAAAAAAGATATAGGATACAATTTGGAGGTTATTTTGGTGGAGAAGATATTCTGATAGGGTATGTAGGCCAAATTGGGCTCGGCGGGCTAGAGATTTTTAAAAAAAGAAAAGAGCTTGAAAGAATAGCAAAAGAACATCATTTTGTTGTTTATACTGACTTTCCAGCAAGAGAGATTAGGCTACTAAATAGAACTGAAGTTACTATGATCCTAAGCAATGAGCTTGTCTTGATCAAAGAGAAATATGCTATACAAGAAAATGCTTCAAAGGCATTTAAAGAAATAATTGAGAAAGTATATAATGCCAGATAAAAATGGGAAATGAACTAATTTTAAGCGAGTTAACTGCGATTTCTCCAATAGATGGAAGGTATGGAAACAAAACAAAAGAATTGAGGCAATATTTTTCTGAATATGGCTTAATGAAATATAGAGCAAAGATTGAGATAGAATATCTAATCGCCTTATCAAAGGTAGGAGTAATTAGGGAATTTAACCAAAATGAAATAACTAATTTAAAAGAATTTTATGCAAACTTTAATTTAGAGATGGCTGAAAGAATAAAAGAAGCTGAGAAAATAACAAATCATGATGTTAAAGCTGTAGAATATATATTAAAAGAATTCATAAAGAAAAATAGTTTAGAGTATATAGTTGAGATGGTTCATTTTGGCCTGACTTCTTATGACATAAACGATAATGCACTCTATTTGATGACTCGAGATTCTATGTCAGAAGTCTATATTCCGAAACTAAAAAGACTTGAAGGGGAGCTTATTAATTACTCAAAAGATTATAAAGATATTGCCATGCTCGCAAGAACGCATGGACAACCAGCTTCTCCAACAACTTTGGGAAAGGAATTTATGATTTATGCCTTAAGACTTGCAAAAGAAATCAACATTCTAAAAAATTTAAAATATCCAGGTAAGCTTAATTGTGCAACTGGAAATTTTAACTCTTTATATGCTGCTTATCCAACAATAGATTGGATAGAATTTAGCAAAAATTTTGTGGAAAATCTAGGGCTTGCACCAAACTTAATTACCACACAAATTGAACCTCACGATAAATTAGTTGAATGGTCACAGTTACTAATCAGAATAAATAATATTCTAATTGATTTTAATCAAGATTTATGGCATTATATCTCTGATGATTGGATTGTTCAAAGGCCAAAAAAAGAAGAGATTGGTTCAAGTACAATGCCACATAAGATTAATCCTATTGATTTTGAAAATAGTGAAGGAAACGCTATTATGAGCAATGGAGTATTTAGTGCATTTGTTTCCAGGCTTCAACAATCAAGGTTACAACGTGATCTTGTTGACTCAACGATAACAAGAAATGTTGGTACTGCAGTTGCACATTCATTATTAGCTGTAAAAAGTGCAGTTAAAGGACTAGAAAAAATATATGCTAACTACCCGAAAATAAAAGAGGAGCTTAATCAGCACCCAGAAATTCTTTCTGAGGCATATCAAACAATACTAAGAAGAGAGGGTTTTGAGATGCCATATGAGAAATTAAAAGAGTTAACAAGAGGAAAAAAAGTTAGTCTAGAAGATATGCATAATTTTGTTTTTAGCCTTGATATCTCTGAAAAGATAAAAAATGAGTTGTTAGATATAACTCCCTCAACCTATATTGGCATCGCTCCTAAATTAGTTGATATTGGAGTGGAAGAAATAGAAAAGTTGCTGCGATAGATATTTCGGAGCTAGAGCAATATATTTAAATTGTTTTTCTATATAAGTATATTATGGACTATAAAAAAATTGGCTTGAAGTCTGGAGTAGAAATTCATCAGCAGCTTGATACTAGCAAGCTATTCTGCGGATGTCCTTCAATTTTACGTGTTGAAGAGCCAGATGTAATTATTAAAAGAAAACTTCATGCAGTTGCAGGAGAGAGTGGAGAAATTGATATTGCTGCTAAATTTGAACATGTAAAAGAAAGAGAATTTAAATATGAAGCATATTCAGACTCCACATGCCTTGTTGAACTTGATGAAGAGCCCCCACATTTAATTAATAAAGAGGCTTTGAAAATAGCTTTGCAAATTTCACTTCTTTTGAATACAAAACCTCTTGAAATTACACAAGTTATGAGAAAAACAGTTGTTGATGGCTCAAACACTTCTGGATTTCAAAGAACCCTGCTTGTTGCTAGAGATGGTTGGCTTGAAATTGAGGGCAAGAAAATCGGAATTTCTTCTATTGGATTAGAAGAAGATGCTGCAAGAATTATTGAACAGAATGAGAAAGAAGTTATTTACAGGCTTGACAGATTAGGCATTCCGCTTGTTGAAATTGCAACAAGCCCTGATATTTCAACACCTGATGAGGCAAAGAAAGTAGCATTACTAATCGGAGAAATTTTAAGAGCTTGCAAAGTTAAGCGAGGAATTGGAACAATAAGGCAGGATGTTAATATGAGTATAAAAAATGGCTCTCGTGTGGAGATTAAAGGAGTTCAAGAGCCTGCATTAATAGCTAAAGTCATAGAAACAGAGACTGAAAGGCAAAGCAAGCTTCTGAAAGAAGATAAAAAAATGCAAGCTGAGGTCAGAAGAGCAAATCCTGATGGTTCAACAACTTATATGCGACCATTGCCAGGAGCAGCAAGGATGTACCCTGAAACTGATTTGCCTTTGATTAAAATTAATCGTGAACTGGTAAATGAAGTTAAAAGTTCACTGCCAAAATTAAAGTCAGAAATTAAAAAAGAGCTTGGTGAAAAAGGAATCCATGATGAAATGATTAATCTTGTTTTACAAGAAGATAAGCTTGAAGAATTCAGAGAGCTAAGCAGCATAGGTGTTGAACCCAATCTCGTAATTAAAGCCTTAGTTCTTTATCCAAAAGAGATTGCAAGTCATGAAAAAATTGGTCTAGAAAAAGTTTATTCTAAACTAACCATAGATATAATTGAAACTCTTCTTGTTAGAATAAAAGAAAAAAAGCTTTCAGAGTCACATTTGAAGCATGTAATGACAGAAATTGTTAAGGGAAAGACAATCGAAGAAGCTCTAGAAATAAAAACAATTGACCACAGCGAGTTAGAACATTATATTCAAAAATTAATAAAAGAAAAGCCAGGACTTAACATAAATGCTTACATGGGATTAGTTATGCAAACCCATAAAGGAGTCCATGGAAAAGATGTAATTGAAATCCTGAAGAAGTACGTTGAAAAATGAATGTTCAAACATTTTTTGACATGCTTGCTCTACCATTTTGGATTTTTCTAATTATTGGGGCGGCATATGAATTAAAAAAAGGAATAAAGAACTGGAAAATTTATACAAGATTAATTATTGGATTCATAGCTTTAATTGTTGATTCAAGTTTTGTTCTTCGCTCTATTTTTTCTCCTTAATTCTTTTCTTTATTTTTTCTTCTGCTCTTATGAAAAGACCTCTTGTAAAATAATACATACTAAATACTTCTAATGCAAAAAAGCCATAGGGAAGGTAACCGAGAATAGGCATCTCAAATATCTTCGGTCCTAAATGTGGAACAGTATAATACCATTTTGTTCGTGCCCAATAATTCCAGAATTCCCAAAAAAATCCACAGATATAACCTGCAATGAAATATGCTAGAGGGGTTAGAAATTTACGTTTTTTAATATAGCTTATTATACTCGGATCATTATGCATATAGTTTATTGGATCTAGTAACAGAAAAAAACCAACCCAACCAAGTAAAGCAAGTGGTGATTTTGGCATTGTGAATGGGATAATCAGACATACTAGTCCTAAAATAATCATTGAAAAAAGCAGAATCTTATTTATTTTTATTCTGATTTTTGGAATTTTAATTTTTTTCTTTTCTACATAATCTGCTGCATATCTCTCTAGATGCAGTGCCTTCAAAAAATCAGCTGTTTCAAAAATTGCTGGAAATACTGTCGCAAAGGATATCATTCCAAAAGCAGGTCTAAGAAGATTTGGAATTCCAATTACATATTGCCAATTAGAATAGAAAAACAAGTTATACAAGTCAAAAATATACCATAATGGTGCAGAGATAATTACTAATGAAATAAATGTACTAAACCTAGTTGAGATTAAAGAGTTTTTTTGCAGCTTAAATACAATTGCATCGATTAGTAAGATAAATCCCCACCAGACTATTGGAAAAAAATATTCCAGAATGAAATTTATTTTAAAAAAAATAGATAATTCTGCAACTAAAATCAATACTACGCCCAGCACACCATACTTTTTGAACATATAATAATAACTCTTTTTCTTTTTAAAAAGCTTCGTAAGAAAATATTTATAAGGCTATTTCTATTGTTTTAAAGATGGTTAAGAAAGAAGAAAAGGAAAGAATTTATGTCACAGATATTAGTGAAAAGCATGCTGGAAAAAATGTTTTTTTAGAAGGATGGTGCCAAGAAGTTCGCGAACTTGGAAAAATAAGGTTCTTAATTTTAAGGGATATTACAGGAATAATTCAGGTTACTGCTATTAAAGGAAAGACAGATGAAAAAGTATTCAATAAAATCGGGGAGATTGCAAAAGAATCTGTTATTTCTGTTTCTGGAGAGGTTAAAAAAAGTGATAAGGCTCCTGGTGGAAGAGAAATTTTGCCTCAAAAAATTGAAATAATTGCAGAAGCAGAGCAGCCTCTGCCAATAGATGTTTCTGAGTTTTCAAAAACAGAACTTCCTAAACGACTTGATTATAGATTCTTGGATTTTCATAGAAAAAGGACTCAAGCTATTTTTAAAATTCAGTCAACAATTGCAAATGCATTTAGAAAGCATTTTTTTGATAAAGGTTTTATAGAAATGCAGCCTCCTTGCATAATTTCTGCTGCATCAGAAGGCGGTACAGAGCTATTTCCTGTGCAATATTTTGAAAAAAAGGCATATCTTGCACAATCTCCGCAATTATACAAACAAATGCTTGCTTGTAGCATGGAAAAAACATTTATGATTACTCCTGTGTGGCGTGCAGAAAAGCATAATACACCTAGGCATATAAATGAGATAAGGCAGATGGATATAGAAATGGCTTTCTCAAATCAATTTGATGTTATGAAACAGCTTGAAGAAGTTGTAAAAGATATTGTTTCTCAAGTGCTTGAACAAAATAAGAAAGAGCTTGAGCTACTTGGTGTAAAATTGAAGATTCCTGATGCAAAGTACATCTCTTATGATGAAACAATTGAATTGCTGAAAAAAAGCAAGATAAAAATAAAATATGGAGAAGACCTAAGTCCTGAAGCTGAGAAAAAATTAAATGAATTGTTTCCACACACAGTTATATTTGTGCATTCCTGGCCCACTTCTTTGAAACCCTTCTATATATTTCCAAAAAATGGAGAAAAGAACGCAAAGCTAAGTGAAGGATTTGATGCAATTTATGGTGGCATTGAAATTTCTTCAGGAGGACAAAGAATCCATTTGCCAGAACTTTTAATTGAAAGGTTGAAGGCTAAAGGTCTGAATCCAAAGAATTTTCAGTCTTATATTGACAGCTTCAGATATGGTGCTCCATATCATGGTGGTTGGTCTATAGGATTAGAAAGGCTCACACAAATTTTATGCGGGCTTGACAATGTAAAAGAGGCAACAATGTTTCCAAGAGACAGAGACAGGCTGACTCCTTAAATTGAATCTTAATTTAAACATAATTCTGAATAAGAAATTAAAAAATAAAAGAAAAAAATTAAATTAAGCTGAGCCACAACATAGACAGGTTACATATCTAGTTGCGAGTTCTGCACCATACAGACTAGCACAATCTATCAAACTTGTAGAACCATAATTAGCTCCGTTATATGCAGATTCGTATGCAATACCAAATAAGCAAGTATAGGGGCGAATAGTACTTATACTACTACAAGCAGTTGTACAATTTTTCATTGCTTCATTATCTATCGTAGTAGTATAACAAGTATTTAATTTTGCAAAGTTTCCTAGTCCTAAAGATATACTCTTAAGCTTAGCATCTATCTCTGTAGTATTATAAACTGGCGGACCAAATTTATTTGTAGCAACCTTCACTATATTTCCAGTCAAAGATAAAGTAGCCAAAGAAGCTATAACTGAGACAACTAAAGCAACAATAACAATTGCCCATAAATTATTTCTCATTCTTTTTTAACCTCCTTTCATTTATCTAGCTTTTTAGTCCATAATCTTTTCTTTCTCTCTTTTCTTTTGGAGTAAACAATATTTATATATCTTTCTGTACACTTCTTTTTAAATAATAAAGTTTCTAATGAGTAAAAACATTTTTAAACTATAATTCATTGGATTAAAGATGGCTAAAAATATAGCAAAAAAGAGGAAAGTTACACAAGTAAAGACTAGATCTTTTAGAACATTGGAAACAAAAGAAGCAGCGCCAAAAACAAAAGCACCATATATACTTGGATTTCTGGCAACATTTTTTCTTCTAGTGAATGGTTTAACAGTGATAATTCTTAGGAAAGAGCTCTCTGCTTTATTTGGCTTTGCTGGATTCACAGTAGAAGCAAGCAAGCTTTTAACTTTTGGAGTTATCTGGATTGTACTTGGTATAATAACCTGGGTAACATTGCATCAGATAGAGGCTAAACACTCAAGATCTGAGATGTGGTTCATGTTTATAATAGGCCTAATATGCATGCTACTTGGAAGACTTGAAGCAGGAATTTTAACAACAATAGCTGCTGTGCTTTATCTCAGTAAATATAAGTAACTTCAGAAGTTTGAGATAAATGAATTTTATTTAATTTTTATTCTTTTAAAATGAATTTTTAGAATTTGATAATTATTTAATTTTTATTCTTTTAATTTGATGAAAAAAACAGAAAACTATTTTTAGCATCCTAAAAAAGATTGACTATCAATCTTTTTTTTGATTTTCTTTAATTTAATAAGTAACTTTTATAAATCCCACTAGTTTGTTTAAGCTATGGATTTTTTATGGCATAAGGTTTCTGAAAAAGAAAAAGAGAGTATAAGAAAACAGGCAAAGGAGATAATGGACAATTTTTCCTCTGAGCTTGAAAAAATTGAAAATCTTGCTGAAGGTGGGAATGTTAAACGTGAAAACTACTCTAGAAAAGAGGGGAAAGGAAAAAATACAGACAAGAAATTTAGAAAGATTTTCTTTGAAAATGCACCACATGATAAGGATTTTGTAAAAAGCGAGAAAGGAAAATGGTTATAAAATGAAAACAACAATAGCGTCTGGGCCAGTTATAATCGAGAAAGGCAAATTATTAATGAATAAAGACAATAAGGATGATTTTTATAAGCTACCTGGGGGAACTATAGAAAAAAACATTGAAGATTTAGAAAGGGCATGCCACAGAGAAACTAAGGAGGAAATAAATGCAGAAATTGAGATTATCAAACCATTGCATCCTATGATTATATGGAAAAATCCGCAAACAAAGAAAAAAATGTGTATAGCACTCATTCATTATCTTGCTAAACTTAAAAATAAAAAAGAGATAAAACCTATTTTTCCAATTAAAGAAATTAAATGGATTCCAATAAAAGAGATTAAGCAAGGAAAATATAAGGTTGCTCCAAATATTAAATTTCTAATTAAAAAAGGAGATATTAGATGATAACTATAAAGGAAAAACTTAGTTTGATTAGAACAAGAAAATTGAGTGCTGAAGAGAATATAAAGCAGTTTCTTGAAAAAATTGAAAGAGATGATAAAAAAGGAAGGCAGATTAATGCATTCTTGCATCTAAATAAAAATGCCTTGGGGGAGGCAAAAGGGGTGGATAAAAAAATTAGAGAAGGAAGTGTAGGAAAACTTGCAGGATTGGCAATTGCTGTTAAAAGCAACATGAATGTTACAGGACTTCCTGCGAGTTGCGCTTCTAAAACACTTGAAAATTATAAAGCAGGATATGATGCCAGTGTAATTGAAAAAATCAGAAAAGAAGAAGGCATTATAATTGGAATGACAAATATGGATGAGTTTGCCTGTGGTAGTTCTGGTGAAACTAGTGCATTTGGACCAACAAAAAATCCTGCAAGTCTAGAAAAAATTCCAGGTGGCTCAAGCTCTGGAAGTGCTGCTAGTGTTGCAGCAGAATTCTGTGACCTTGCTTTAGGAAGTGATACAGGAGGAAGTATAAGAAATCCTGCTTCACATTGTGGAATTATAGGAGTTAAGCCAAGTTATGGATTAGTCAGCAGGTATGGTTTAATAGACTTATCAATGTCACTTGATCAGATAGGCCCTTTCAGCCAAGATGTTTATGGCTCTGCTCTGCTGCTGAATGTTATTGCAGGAAAAGATGAAAAAGATCCAACAACATTCAATGAAAAAATTCCTGCATATCATGAAATGCTAGCTGAAAAAATAAAAATTAATATAGGAATTTCAAATGAGCTACAGAATATTACAGGAAAGGATGTAAGAAAAAAAGTCGAGGGGGCTGTTTCAAGGCTTAAGATACTTGGATGGAAATCTCAAAATGTTGATTTAAAACATGTTAATCTCGCTGTTCAAACTTACTATCCTCTTGTTTATGTTGAATTTTTCTCTGCAACAAGAAGATTTGATGGAAGAAGATATGGAGAAAGAATAGAAAATGTCGCTGGTCCAGAAGTACTTAGAAGAATTTTAGGAGGAAATGAGATAAGTAAGGCAGAGTATAAAGGACTTTATTATAGGCGTGCACTAAAGGCAAAACAGCTTATTGAAAAAGAGTTAAGCGAAGCTTTCAAAAAAGTTGATGTTATAATTTCTGCAACTGTTCCTAGAATTCCACATAAAATTGGTTCAAGTATAACAACAGAAGAAATGTATAGTTACGATGCATTAACAATTCCTGCAAATTTAGCAGGAATTTGCGCAATTTCAATTCCTTTTGCAAGAATTGATGGCTGCCCAATAGGATTGCAGATAATGGCTCCTTCATTTGCAGAAGCCAGAATGTTCCAGGTTGCAGCTGCTATAGAGAATTTATTAAAAGGAGGTAAATAGCTAAACAATAAGGATTTGAGCGATTGATAGCTCAACATTTGTCCAACCCTTCATGCGGTTGGAGTCTTACTGATTAAACAAATTAGAACTAATTAAAAAAAATGAAAATTGAAAATCTCGAGTTAGAATGGCTTGGGCATGCTGCAGTTAAGATAAAAAATAAAAAAGTTATCTATATTGATCCTTTTCAGATTTCCTCAACAGCAGAAAAGGCGGATGTTATCTTAATAACACATTCACATTATGACCATTGCAGTGTTCCTGATATAAATAAGATAGTCAAAGAAGGCACTGTGATTGTTTGCACTGTTGATTGTCAGTCCAGTATTACTAAGGTTGAGAAAAAAATAAATATGCAAGTACTAGAAGCAGGCGATAAAATCAAAGTTCAAGAAATGACTATACAAGCAATTCCAGCATACAACCCAAAAAAACCTTTTCATACTAAAGAAGAAGGATGGGTTGGTTATGCTATTAATATAGAAAATGTTGTTATCTATCACGCAGGAGATACAGATTATATAGAAGAAATGAAAAAACTTACTGGCTTTGGCAAAAAAGGAACAACTTTTATTGCACTGCTACCTATTGGTGGAAAATTTACAATGAATGCAGAAGAAGCTGCTCAAGCTGCTTCTATAATCAAGCCAACAATAGCCATTCCGATACATTATGGAAGTATTATTGGAAGCAATAAGGATGCTGAGAATTTCGTAAAACTCTGTGAAGCAGAAGGGATTAATGCTAAAATTTTAGAGAAAAAATGATTGAAAAATTATTAACCACAGATGATGCAAGAAAATTAAGCAGAGAAGAGATTTATGAGCTGCATAAAAAACATGGAAATTCTACTTTTATAGATTTATTACAACAGCTTGGATTTGATAAAAAAGTAGTTTCTGCAGATGGTTTGCTTTTAAGATATGATGATGGCTCTGAGGCACTTGATTTTATCTCTGGTTTTGGCTCTGTTCCTTTTGGGCATGAAAATAATCCAAATATTTTACATCCGCATCCAAATGCAATGGCTGCTGCTTTAGCATACGATCTTGTCCAAATCACTCCTGGAAAAATAAACAAATTTTTCTTTTTTAATGATGGTGCAAGGCCCAATGAGAGTGCATTTAAGATTGCGAGAGCTTACACTGGAAGAAAAAAAATTCTATTCGCTGAAAATGCGTTTCATGGAAGAAGTTTAGGAACATTGTCTGCTTCTAGCAATAAAGAGTATAAAGACTTATTTGAGCCTCTAGTTCCTGGCTTTGAATCAATCCCTTATAATAACATTAATGCTCTTGAAGAAAAGTTAAAAACAAAAGAATTTGCTGCATTAATACTTGAGCCAATCCAAGGAGAAGCAGGAGTTATTATTCCAGGTATAGGATATATTAGATCTGCTGAATTTTTATGTAAAAAGTATAAAACTCTTTTTATACTTGATGAAGTCCAAACAGGATTTGGAAGAACAGGGAAAATGTTTGCAGCAGAACACGATGATACCTCTCCAGATATAATAACAATGGCAAAAGCATTGGGGGGAGGGCTAGCTATTATTGGTGCAATGGGTGTTACAGATGAAGTTTATAGTGCATATGCAAAAAAAACTCGCTGTCTTCTTGATAATTCAACTTTTGGGGGGAATTATAGAAGTTGTGAGACTGCAATTGATTCAATAAATAGGATTGTAAATGAAAATCTTGTAGAAAATGCAAGAGAAAACGGTAAATACATTTTGGAAAAACTTAAACCATTAAAAGAAAAACATAAAATAATAAAAGATGTAAGGGGTGAGGGGTTGCTTATTGGAGTTGAATTTGAAAAGCCTGCAGAAGGTGGACTCAAAAATTTACTTTTGAGCGGGATAGAGAGAATTTCTGGAAATATGATTGATAGGGAAGATGTTTCTGCCCTATTTGCAGGAAGAATGCTGAATGAGCATGGAATCTTAATCGCTTTTAGCTTAAATAACCATTATGTCGCTAGGTTTGAACCACCATTAATTGTAACAAAAGAGCAGATCGATAAAGCAGTTGACGCATTTGACAAGGTGCTTGAAAAATATCCCTCATATTCTTCTTTATTAAATGTGACAATGAAGGAATATATCGGAAGGAAAATAAAAAGATAAAGGAAAATGAGAGTTGGAATTATCGGACCTGGAGATGTAACTAGATATTCAAAAGAGATTGGAATTAGTAGAGAAAAGTATGGGGGGATAATTAAAAAATTAGTTCAAATTTTAATTCGATCGGGAAGCGAAATTGTTGTAACTCCTGATAAAGGCTCTTGCTCTGAACTTGTAGCTTTGGAATATAAAAAAGCTGGTGGGAAAAAAGTTTATATTGTTGCTCCACTTGATGACAAGGAATTTGGTTATGAGTGGATAAATTTAGGTGTGGGAGATAAGACAATAAACTGTGGGATATGGAGAAATCAGCCAGAGAATTTTTGTGAGAATTCGGGCTTACTCATATGCATTGGATGGGGTGGTGGAACACTTGTTGAAATTTATTATACAAGATGGTTTGGTAAGATAAAAAAAATTTATGTAATAGAAGAATTAATAGATTCTAAACTTCCAGAATCTTTACTAAAAAGTTTTAAGATTATTGAATACATTTCAATAAATAATCTGAAAATAAAATGAACAATTTTTCTGAAAAAAAGAGAAAACAGCTCTCAAAACAGGATAAAAGTAATAAAGGAGATGTTGATAGGCCTATTTTAAAACTTGTAAGCAGAATTAATTATAAAAAAGAGTATTATACAACATCATCATGTGCAGGAAGAATTATATTAATCAAGGACGCAGATACGAAAAAAGAGAATTTATTTTTGTTTCGTACACATGATAAGCTAAATTATAAAAAATTTATTAAAGAACTAAAAAAAGCATTAAGTTACAAGAAGTTAATTTATTTCAAGCAAGAACCTTGTATTTTGCATGTTGCATGCAAATCTTTGAGTGACGCACAAAAACTTGTTGATAAAGCAAAATTCGCTGGACTTAAGAGAAGCGGAATTATGGCAACTCGAAAAAGGATTATTTGTGAGTTAATGTCAACAGAACAGATTGCAATGCCTCTCGCTGATAAAGGCAAATTGCTTGTTTCTGATAATTTTTTAAGATTACTTGTTAGAGAGGCAGATAGAAAGCTAGAAAGAACAAGAAAAAAGATTAATAAGTTATATAAATTATTATAGCTTAAAAACAAAATGGTTCAGATTGGAAGAAGAATTTTTCAGAATCTTGAGATGGCAAAAGAAGAATATGACTTAGGTCATTTTACAAGAAATAAAGGAGCAGTAAGAGGAAGGGATGCCGCGTGCTATGCATGTTCTAAACCTGTTCATGAATATGTCCATATGGTAATTGAAGGGGGGCATTTTTATTTTCATGAAAAATGTTTAAAAGAAATGCAGATTTATAAAAAAGATAAAAAGAAAAATGGATTTAGATGAGGCTATAAAAGGAAGGAGAAGTGTAAGAAGATTCCTTGATGAAGAAATTTGTGAAGAAGATTTAAAAAAAATTATTGATGCTGGCAGGTATGCCCCAAGCGGCACAAATACACAACCTTGGCATTTTATAGCTATAACAAATAAGGAAGTAAAAAGTAAATTAAAAGAAATTGTTGATGATATCTATAAAAAAGAGATAGAATATGCAAAAAGAATTGGTGATAAAAGATTTGCGGCATTAGTGAGGGCATTTTCTGGTTATGGAAAATTGAAAGATGCACCTGCATATATTTTTGTTTTAGCAAGACCTTACTTTCATAAGAATTTCAGCTACATGTTTGAAAAAAGCAATAGACTAAGAAGAATGGTTGATGAAAATGTAACAAAGAGCGTTGCGATGTCTATGCAGAATATTTTGCTTAAAGCATATGAGATGAATTATGGAACATGTGTTCTTGATGGTCCATTATTTGCAGAAGATGAGATAAGGAGAGTGCTAAATTTTCCTGCAGAATATAGACTTGTCTCAGCTATACTTCTTGGAAAAACAGATAGCCAGCCAGAAATGCCCAACAGAAAGAGTATAGAAGAGATTTGCCAGATAATAAGATAAAGAATATAAACTACAATTTAATAATATAAAAATGGAACAAGTTAAAATTGGTTTAGAAATTCATGGGTACCTTGTAACAAAGGAAAAGCTGTTTTGCGAAAATAAAACTGATTATAAGCAAGTAAAACCAAACACAAATATTTGTCCAATCTGTTGCGGCTATCCAGGTGCAAGGCCAATGCTACCAAATGAAACTGCAGTTGGAAAAGTAATAGAGATTGCGCTAATGCTTGGGTGTAAAATTTCACAACTGCCATTAATATGGCAGAGAAAGCATTATGATTGGCCTGATCTTCCAAAAGGGTACCAAGAAACTGTAAGCGGGGCATATTCTGTTCCTGTCGGTTCTGAGGGCAAATTTCTTGGAATTGGAATAAGAGAAGTACATATTGAAGAAGATCCTGCGAGATGGGATCCTGAAACAGGAAGAGTTGATTTTAACAGAAGTGGCTTGCCTTTAGTTGAAATAGTCACTGAACCTGATTTTAAGACATCAGAGAGTGTTCGAGAATGGCTGCATCAGATTATTATTACCCTTTCCTACATTAAAGCTTTAGATAAAGATGCCGGAATAAAGGCAGATGTAAATGTTTCTGTTGGACAAGAAAGGGTTGAAATTAAGAATATAAATTCAATCTATAGCATTGTTCAAGCAATTGAGGCTGAAACAAAAAGGCAGATTGAGGAAATTAAGAAGGGAAAGCAGATTAAAAGAGAGACAAGAGCATATAATGAAAAAAGAAAAACTACTCTGTTAATGAGAGAAAAAGAGGAACAAGCAGACTATAGATTTATTCCAGATCCAGACTTGCCTATACTTTTTATTAACAGGCAACTTGTTGAAGAGATACAAAAAAAATTGCCAGAGCTTCCACATCTTAAGGCAGAGAGATTCAAGAAAGAGCATGATGTTCAAGAGAAAGTTGCAAAAGTTTTAAGCAGTAATAAAGAATTAGCTGAATTTTATGAGAAAGTTGTTAAACTTAGTGTGGATAAAAAACTAACTTCATATTGGGTTACAATTGAATTGCTTCGAGTTTTAAATTGGAATAAAAAATCATTACCAGAAGTACAAATCAAACCAGAGCATTTTGCAGAATTGCTCAAACTGATTGAAGAAAAAAAGATCACAGAAGCAGCTGCGAAGCAGATGCTAAATGAGTTTGTTCCTAAGAGCTTTTCTCCAAGCGATAAGCTAAAGAAAGTTGAAAGGATTTCTGATGAAGGGGAAATCAAAAAAGTCTGTGAGGAGATACTAAAAAAAGAAAAAAAAGCAGTAGAGGATTACAAGCAAGGGGAGGAGAAAGCTCTCAATTTTTTAATCGGACAAGTTATGAAAGAAACAAGGGGCAGGGCAGACATAACCAAAGTTAAAGAAATTCTTTTGAAATTGATTAAATAAATCCAACAAAATTCAGAAATTTTTTATTTGCCTTTCTTTTGTTCATATCTTGATTTTTCTCTGTCCCATAGATGTAAAATCTCCTCTGTTCTTTTACCAAGACCATATTTTGCCATATCTTTTAATAATCTATAAACTCTTTTTTCTACACTTTCAAATTCCGCATCTTTTTCTAATAAGGCGACTGCATAAGCCCTGAATGCCTCTTGATAATTACCAACCCACCCCTTTGCATATCTAAGAATTCTATCCCCATAAGCTAAAACTTCAGCTCCGGTAGCAGCATATCTTAGTCCGAGGCCTTCAAGCTTTCTACCTCTTTCTATAGCCTTTCTTAGCTCTCCTATTTTTTTCACACGTTGTTTCCTCTCCGATTCTCTTGCGTATCCTTCTGCTTTTCCGGCTGCTTCCCATCTTCTTCTCTCACTTGCTCCTTCCTCATCTTTGCTATTCGCTGCTATACCTCCTCTCAAAGCAGCCCAGTCAAGTTTTTTTACCATATTTTAATCTAACAAGTTATAGTTTAAATATCTTTTTACACTAATCCAACAAAATTTAAAATTGTATAAATCATTCCTAAGGCAAAGAGAGCTATCAGAATTATATAGATCAATATATTCTTTCTTATTTTATATGCAGGCTCAATTTCTTTAAGCTTTTTGACTTTATTATGCATTAAAACTATAAGTATGCCTTCTAGTGCCATTGCAGAGCCTCCTGCCAGGCTTATAACTTTGTAGAATCTGTCTACAGGGATATAGTGAATTACAAGCAAGAAGAGTAGTAAAGGAATAAAGCATGCTAAAATCCATGCAACTGCTTTTTTGATTTTGTAATCATAATTATACATCTCTTTTAAACCAAGACCAAGTGTAAAAAAGCTCGTTGACATCGCAAATACTGCAAAAAGATTGCTGAATATAGTCATTATTTCTCCAAAATGTTTTCCTAGTCCAATTGTTGCTATTTCTGTTGTATTAAAACCCAAAGCAGCTATAACAGAAAAAGCAAATAATAAGTACAAAAAGATTGGGATTAGTGTGCCGATAATTATAGCTCTCTTTAATCTTTTTGGATTTTTAAGTTCTTCTTTCATTTCAGGAATTGCAACTGCTCCTGACAGTGCAAATAAAATAACTCCAAATGGAATGAAAAGCTTTTTTGCATCAAAATAATTCAAGTTGCTGAAATCTGCTTTTGTCAGTGCAAGAAATGAGACAATTAGAATTATTCCAATAACAATTACCATTAAAAGCTCTCCACCACCTACTGCCTTAACTCCAAGATAAACAATTGTTGCTCCTATAATAAAAAAAAGAAAACTGAAAAGCAGTTCATAAGGCAAGGCTATTCCTAATAAAGCAATTGTTCCCTGTAATCCGAATAAAGCTGCAAGGCTTTTGCCTACACCGATTAAATAAGCTATTAATGCACCATAAATTCCAAAAACCATTGTGAATGTCATTAAAGTTTTGCCTGTCTTGCCTAGATACTTTTGAGCATAACCTGTTAGCTGATGCTTGCCTTTTGTTGCAAGTACAATTTCACCCATATAAAGATAGAGAAATAATACAACTGCACTTAATATAATCAAATCGAGCAAGCCTGTTAAAAAGCCTGCTTTTGAGATAGCATATGGAATTGCCAGAACACCTGCACCGATTATTGTTCCGATAAGGATAGCTATACCCTCAAGGTACACTATCCCAAACCCCTTTTTCATTATTAAGACAAGAAAAGAGAATTTATAAAACTAATCTGACTTTATAATCTGGGCCTATAGTTTAACGGATAGAATAGGCGGCTTCGGACCGTCTGATGTGGGTTCGACTCCTGCTAGGCCCATTTTTGAGGAAAATTTTAAATACATCAAAAGTCAGAAAATAGTATGGAATATTACATTTCTATATCTAAAGATGAATTGAAACATCATAAAGAATATCTCAGATTAACTGATTTAGGAGAGCCTGTAATCTGGGAGAAAAGGCATAAATATCCGGCTTCCATATTTATGGGAGGCGATAATAATAGATTATATTTCTTAGCTCGCTCTAGTGAGCTAGAAGAGGTTATTGAAGAACTGATAAAGGACTTGCCAGAATCCTCAAGTCTTATGGTTCAAAAAGCAACAAAAGAGAATATGCCTCAAAATTTAAGAGAGGGATATGAAAGATTCTTTAAAGAAATAACAAAAAGAGATTCTTAAGAAAGATATTTAAAAAGAGGCTACTTTTATACCCTACTTTGAGGCAAAAATGGCAGAAAAAAGAGGAAAGAGCATAAAAGAGCTGCTTACAGAGATGAAGGATTTGTCAGTGCTAGCTATTGATTTAGCTTATGGAGCAGTGCTCTTCAACAGCAAAGAGATAGCTGGAGAGGTCATGAATATAGATGATGATATGGATGATTTAAGAGACCAGCTTGAGAAATTAGTTCTTAAAACTGCAACACTAGCTGGCCATGAAGGAGATTTAGCAAGTGTCCTTAGATTAGGTGCATATGCTGAAAGAATTAGTGGAGTTGCAGCAGAAATGGCAAATAAGGTCATTAGAGGAAAGATACATGAAATAGAAAAAAAGGCCCTTAGTGAAGCAGAAGAAAAGATTGTTAGAGTTAAGATAGGCAAAGAATTCCATAAAAGGAGTGTCTCAGAATATGGGGATATTCACGGAATGTATATTTTTGCTATAAAAAGAAAAAAAGAGTGGATTTATCATCCAGGTGGAAAGGTAGTCTTAAAGAAGAATGATGTAATATTTGGTACAAGGCCCTAGTTAATTAATTGTAATAAACAAAAAGTTCTATTAAAAATGTTGAAAGATGAACAATTTAAGGAAGTAATTGAAAAATATCCTGTTAAAATTACTAAATATCTTTCTAGATTAATTAAAAAGTCTCCTGCTGTTGCAAAACAATTCTTACCTTCACGTGATGAGCTGAAAAGCATTGGAATCCATAGGCCTTGGGTCGGAAAAGTAGAAACAGGTATTTACGGCCTAGAAAGAATGTATGGGGATAGGTGTATTATAATGCCTATAAACCAATGTCCTGCTTATTGTAGACATTGTGTAAGGAAAGACTATCTTGTTAGATCAAAAAGAGCAATGACCTATGAAGAAATTGAAAAGGCGTTAAATTATATTAAAAAGCATACTGAAATTAAAGAAGTCTTAATAACTGGTGGTGATCCTTTAATGGATATAAGAAGATTAGGATATATCATTAAGGGATTGAGGAAGATTAAGCATATCGGGCCTATAAGAATCGGAACAAGAAGCATAATGTATGATCCACAAAGAATAAATAATAAATTTGTTAGGGTGATCAAAAAATATCATGATTATAGAGAAGGAAAACCAATTGAGATATCGCCACAATTTAATCATCCAGATGAGTTAACTAAAGAAAGTATAAAAGCTTGCAGAAAATTGATTGATGCGGGGATTAGACTTTATAATCAAAGTGTTCTGTTAAGGGGTGTAAATGATGACGTAAAAATACTTGCTGAATTGTTTAGGAAATTAAGAGAGATAGGTGTTGAGATCCATTATCTTTACCATTGTGCTTCTGTAGAGGGAGCAGATCATTTTAGAACAAGAGTAGAGAAGGGGATAGAAATAAAGAGAATTTTTGCTGGCGGCTATCTATCTGGCAGATGTAATCCAAGATATATAATTTTGACCCCTGTTGGAAAAATGGAACCAATGATAGACGGAGAGATACTAGGAAGAAAAGGCAAAATTCTTATAGTTAAGACACCATATACAAAAAAACAGTTTATAAAAATAGACCCTAAATTCAAACTCCCTGGAGGTTGTAAGGTGGATAAGGATGATTTTATAATCTGTGAATATTTAGATGGAGCATAAAGATGAAAGAAACATTTAATATAGACAAAGAAAAGCATTTTTCAGAGTGGTATTCTGAGATTGTTGCAAAGGCAGAGCTTGCTGATTTGCGTTATAATATAAAAGGATTTGTAGTTTTTATGCCTTGGAGTGCACAGATAATTGAAATTCTTTATAGCTTATTTGAAAAAGAATTGCAATCTAAAGGACATCTTCCCTCTTTTTTTCCTGCACTGATTTCTGAAGAGAACTTTAAGAAAGAAGCCCAGCATGTTAAAGGATTTTCTCCAGATGTTTTTTGGGTTACAAAAGTCGGAGAAACAGAAATAGAAAAATTAGCTTTGCGTCCTACTTCAGAAACTGCTTTTTACCAGATGTATAATTTATGGATTCGTTCTTACAAAGATTTGCCTTTTAAATTATATCAAAGAGCAAATATTTGGAGATATGAAACAAGAGCAACCAGACCTTTTATAAGGAGTAGAGAATTCTACTGGATTGAAACCCATAATGCTTTTGCCACAAAAGAGGAAGCTGAAGCTCAGGTGCAAGAAGACATAAAAACAACTGATAAAATAATGCATCAAAAATTAGGAATTCCTTTCTTACCATTAAAAAGGCCTGAATGGGACAAGTTCGCAGGAGCTGTTTATACAATAGGCTCTGATTCTTTATTGCCTGATGGAAGGTTAATACAGCAACCATCAACGCATTTCCTTGGACAAGGTTTTAGTAAAGTCTTTGATGTCAAATTCAAAGATAAAGATGGACAGGAAAAACTAGTCTGGATAACCTGTTATGGACCTGCAATGAGTAGGATAGTTGCCTCGATTATATCTATGCATGGTGATAACTCTGGCCTAGTGCTTCCATTTATTGTTTCTCCTATTCAAATTATAATAGTTCCAATTTATGATGCAAAGAGCAAAAAAGTCGTGCTTGAATATGCAGAAAAAATTAAAAAAGATTTAGAACCTTTAAGAGTAAAAATAGATGATACTGAAAAAAAACCAGGAGAAAAATTTTATTTCTGGGAGATGAAAGGAGTTCCATTAAGAATTGAGATTGGAAATATGGAGATAAAAAATAAGCAATTAACTTTATTTTTGCGTGATGAAAGAAAAAAGATAAAGATTTCGGAGAAAAATCTAAGTTCAGAGATACAAGAACAAGGAAGGAAACTTGATGAAAGGCTTAAAGAAAAGGCAGATAAATGGTTTGAAAAATCAATTGTTGACGCAGAAAGTTTAGAGGACATTGAAGAAGCAATAAAAAACAAAAAAATAGCAAGATGTAATTTCTGCTCTACAGAGTCAGCAGGAGAAAGATGTTCTGCTATAATTGAAAAAGAGCTTGCAGCAGATGTTCGTGGAAGCAGAGGAGACAAACAAGAACAGCCAAAAGGAAAATGCCTTGTCTGCGGAAAAAAAGCCAATGTTGTGGTTTATGTTGGCAAGAGCTACTAAAAATTTCTGATAAAGAACAAGCCGATTGACGGGCTTGCAAATGTCCAAAGGTATCAGCTTTGGTTTGATATTTAACTACATTAGAATAAATTCATAAAAAATTTCACAATCTGGCCATACCAAGGAATATTTTCTATTTGGACATTAAATGTTTTTTCATCTTTGTAAATTCTGTCTCTTAAATCAAAACATTCAGCACTTATGTTGATTTGTCCTTTTAAGGCATTTTTACCTGGAAAATCAAAAACAAACTCTTTTGTTCCTTCTGTGGAATTTACCTCAAACTGCTTGTTATTTATATTAAGTTTAAGATTATTGCATATAGACTTGGTTTTTATTGTAGTTGTTACAGAACTTTCTTTATAATCAAGAGTTTTTTCTTTAATATCCATAACTTCTAAATCTGGTTTTTCAAGTACGCTAGAAGTTAGATACAAGCTTTTTGTTAATTTTGCATTACTTAATTTAATTAAGTAGTCAGAAGCTGCTGGCAGGGTAAAAGATTCTTCTATTTCTGAATTGATTGGAAGATTAAAAGTTTTGCATTCATTTGTTTCTAAAATACAGAGATTTAAATTTTGTAAAAGAGTATTTGACTGACTCATTATTTTACAGTTCAATTCTATTAATTCATCCCTATAATAACTTTCTTTATCTTTTGTACAAGTTATATCTGCATCATAAATAAGGCTATGTTTTGTTGTTGTCAGCTCTGCTGCAATTGTCTTTGCTTTTGATAAACTCATTGGCTCGTATAAATCTGAAAATTTGATAGTTGTTTGTGCAAAATCACTAAACTGATCAATAACTTGGATATTTGAACTGTATATGTAACCTGCTGGCTCATCTGGAATTTTTAGAATAAAAAATATTGTTTGAGTTTCTCCTGGTCCTAGCAGTATATTCTGAACATTTTTGCCTACAATCTCTCCAGGAGATTTTGTGATATATATTATTGCTGGAACATAGAAAAGATTTTGATTTTCAATAGTAACTTGTAAAGGAAGATAAGAGTTTGTTCCAATTTCCTTTTTTATCGGCTCTGCAGATATTGAAAGCTTTTCTTGAAGAAGATTTGATTTATCTATTACATCGTATGATATGTTAAGCTCGCTAGCTTCTACTTGCTTGCCTACTTGATAGGTATATACCACAGAACTTTCTGAATCAACAGATTTTGATAGTGCAATATGTGTTGAATCAATCCACCCAAATTGTCCAAAGGTTAAATCAAAAGGAATCCAGCCATAGCCTGGCATGTACACCTCTGCCCAAGCATGATTGCCAAAAAAACCCCCATAAGTAGTAGGGGAATAAACAATCCCTGTAACATATTTTGCTGGAATTCCTAAGGACCTTACTAAAGCTATGAATAAGATAGAGTATTCATCACATACTCCTTTTTTATTTTCCAAAACCCATGAAGCTTTCTCAACAGTATCAACATAATCTTTATCATAGGTTAAATTTGTATAAACAAAATTCCCTATTTCATGAATTGCATCAAATAAATCTGTTTTGCCAGAAACAAGTTCATTGGCTTTATTTCTTATATCATCATTTATATTAATATGTTCGCTTGTTGCTTTATATTCTAGGTACTCATTTATTGTTATTGGAAACCTAATTCTTTTAATTTCCTGTAAAACTGCATTTGTCTTTACAGTTGCATTCCAGCCAAATTCTGCAATATCTGTATTCCATGAATAAAAAATCGTATCCCCTACTTCTGTTGGAGGAAATGTTTTAAGGCTTGTTACTTGCTGTCTTAAATCTTCCTCAGGAAGCAAAGATAAATTTGCAGCCAGCTTTCCAATCCCAGAAGCAGTCAGCTTGCCATATAAATTTGTCTTAATAACAAGATTTTGATAATCGCTGAACTGCTCTGCATAAATAGTTGGAATTAGAAATATAAACAGTACTATTATAAAATAAATTTTTTTCATTTTTCACCTTTTTTAGCTATCGAGATTCTTTAAAACCATTATAAAATCTTCTCTTACCCTTTCCAACCACTTTATACTTGTTACCTTTAACAATGACTGCTTGTTTATCGGTTAATGCAACAACAGGAAATTTAGCCTTTTTTGCTCCTTTCTCTGTTGCTTTCCTGACCTCTTCTTCAAAATGTGCTGTAATGATAAAAGGAACAAAATTTAATCCTGTTAAATCTTTTAAATTATTGATATTTCTATCTGCATGTTTCCATGCTGCAGCCTCTATTGTAGGGCAGGCAACATAGCTCCCAGCACTTGCACCCAGATAGATTTTGCCTTTATCTAACAACTTGGGCAATATTTTGTTGAAACCACTTTTTCTTATAATTTCTAAAAGATAAAAAGTATTGCCACCATTGACAAAAATTAGGTCACAATCAGAAAGTTTTTTCTTTAATGATTTTCTATTTTCCTCTCTTAAATCTACTTTTCTAATTTTCATACCCATAGATTCAAGCTGATTTATTGATTCTTGAACATATGACTTATCTTTTTGAGGATCAGCTGCATTAGGGATATGCCCTACTAAAATATTCTTTGGTTTTTTAGGCAAAAATTTAATCAACTCATTTTTAAGTTTTTTATTTGCTAATAACTTTCTCATTGATGAAGCTAAAAATAATTTTCTCATTTTTCAAATTTTGTCAAATGCTGATGCAACAAGCAAAGGCAAGATAATTGTTGCATCGCTAATTATACTAATAAATTTTCCTTTTTCTGACATTTTCCCCCAGCTAATGCCCTCTTTTAACTTTGCACCACTGCTTCCACCATATTCTTCCTTGTCTGTTGAAATTTGTATTCCATATGAAGCAGGTGTTGAAAACTGCATTGACTGCTGTATGAAGTTCTTTGGAACTCCTCCTCCGATATAAATAACTCCTTTTTTCTTTGCCTGCCAAGCAAAGTCTATAATTTCTTTCATATCTTCAAAAGCATCAATAATAATTTTTTTGCCTGCTGCTTTTTTACTCCAAATCATTAATCCAATGCCTGAGTCTGCTATAGCTGGACAGAAAATTGGAATTTTCTTTTCAAAACATTTTTTTAAAATGCAATCATTATCAACTAATTTTCCAATCTTCCATAAAAGTTCTTTGATATTTGTACATTTCTCTAATTGCTGCCAATGCTTTTCGAAGAATTTTTCCAAATCTTTGTAGACATCTTGTTTCATAAAAATATCATAAATTCTATCTATACCCTGTTTATGCAATTCTTCATCATTTGCTTTTTCATCTCCTTTATAATGCTTATGCCCTAAAGCTTCAATTAAGTCATGTGTTAAATTCGCACCTGTTGAAACAAAAATATATGTATAATCAAGCAAGTCTAGGATAATTGATTTCATTCCAGCAGGAACCATTGCTCCTGCAAGGCCGAGAAAAATTTTGCATTCCTTATCTTTAATCATTTCAACAAGAATTTCAGAGGCTTCGCCTAACTTCCTTGCATTGAACCCTGTTTCTTTTAATGCATCTACTAATTCGGAAACTTTCATGTCTTTTTTTATCTTGACTGGCTTAACTGGCTGCATAAAACAAAATATAATTTTAAGTATATAAATTTTTATAAAAGAGATAAATCAAGTATTTAAATGAGTGAAAGCTTTATTACAATTCTGCTTACAGTGATAGTAGTAGTAATTTCATTAATTATACCATTACCAATCGCAGAACAATATAGAATATTAATTATTGCGGCCGCCATCCTTTTTATAATTGGGGTAAGTTTATCTGGGTTCGAAAAAAAATTAAAAGATCAAGAAGAAGAAAATAAAAAAATAGAGGAAAAGCTTAAAATACATGAACTCCTTATAAATATTAAATCAGATATTAAGGAACTTCAAAGGAAAGTTTTTAAATAAAATGGGCAAACATAATGATTTAAGTGATACTTTGATTGATATAATAAAAGCGGCTGCAGTAGCTATTATTGGATTTATAATAATAAAAGCATTATTACAGGCAGCAGCTGGTTCTTAAATTAGCCCTTCAACTTTTTCCTTGAATTTTGAGAGCTCTGATACAGGAACACTGACAGCACATGCTTGTTCATGTCCGCCACCTCTTCCGCCTAATTCTTCTGCTACTTTAACAGCAATATCTCTTATATTTGACTTTGCCCTTAAAGAAATTTTTGCTTCTTCACCTTTTATATAAGCCACAGCAATCACTTTGGGAGAAAACAAGTAGAATAATTCATTTGATAATTCTCCAGATATGCTCAAATCTCCACTATATTTAAATAAAAATAGTTTTTTGCTATTTTTAACTAAGGATTTAGCTTTCTCAAGCAATGCTGAATATTTTGCATTAATCTGTTTATATCTTTTATAAATCTTCTTTGTTTTATCTTTATCTTCTTCAAAAAGCTCATAAACTGATTTTATATTAGATAAAATTTTAAGCATATTAACTATATTGCTTGTCCTATCTTTCAATGCAAAACTTAGAATATTTGCAAGTTTTCCTATTTTTGTTTCATATAAAACCTGCGCCGAGTTCTTAGTTTTTAAATCAATTAAATCAGGATAAAGTTTTTCAAATTCTCCAAGAAAATCTGGCAAAAACCAGTCTCCAATACAACCAATCATTGCAATCCAAATATCTTCTTTTTTATTAGTAATTTTATAGCACCAGTATGAAGTGGGCTCATTTGATTCTGGCTTGTTTGACAGCGGATTAAAATAATAAATAAGAGGAGAATTTATTTCTTGAACTGGATGATGATCTATCCAGATTAAAGGAAGAGAGTGCTGTTCTAAAAATTCTAGAAATTTTTCCGATATCAATGGTTTGTCTAAAACAAAAACCACATCTGGATTTAATTCATTTATTTTCCTTGTATAGCTTTCATTCAAATCTGGAAAACTTTTTATTACAACTCCTTTTCCTCTTCCAAGATATCTTCTTAATAAAAGAAAAGAAGCTAATCCATCACTATCATTATCAAAAAAGATAAGGGGATTTTGGGACTCTTCAAGTAGTTTCCTTATTTCTGAGATTTGCTTATCAGTTAACATATTCAAAGATTTCCTAGTCTTAATCTTTACAATTATATTTTTTTACCAAGAATAACTTGCTCTTTCAGATTTGCGAGTCTTTCCTGTATAGACTTTGCTTTTTTCTTGTCTTTTAAAACATTCGTTAAGTTCTCTGCTGGGGCTTCAAGCAAATTGTTTAAGTTTTGGAAATCATTCATCAATAATTTTATCTCTTTTTCTGGTAAACCCAGCCTATTCAGTATTCTATATCCTTTGCTATAAATTATACTCTCTTTGTCAGAATAACCTAAAGTGAGTATTATATTATCTATCTCTAAAAGTTCTTCTAGTGAAAGAATAGAAAGTAAACTTTTAGTTTTTTTCAGCTTGAGTTTAGAAAAATCAGAAATTACAGAAAATTCTTCTCTCTCTACATCTTTCATTAATTCTCTCAATCTAATTTTTAAAATACTACTTTCTTTTCCTAGTTCAATGACGTGCCTTTTAATTATTGATGCTATTTTTATTATTATTTCTGCCCGCTGGATAAGCAGGCATACGTCATTTAGAGTCACTAATTTTGTAAATTCAAGAACATTGAATTTGAGCATCATATCATTAAAAATTTCTGATTGTTTTTCTAAGATTTGTAAAGATTCTACTGCTCTTCTTAGTAATTCTTGAGTTCCTCTTAATGGGTATCTTGTATCTCCATGGTATAGTGTTGCTATTCTTCTTCTTTCCGAAATCGCAATTACCAATGTTCCAAGCTGTTTTGATGTTCTTTCTGCAGCCTTATGTCTTGTTCCTGTTTCCTCTGTTGGTATGTCAGAATCTGGAACAAGTAAAGTATTTGCAGAAAGTATTTTTGACATATCTTTAGATATTATAATCGCACCATCCATTTTGCTTAGTTCTACAAGCCTTTGTGAAGTAAGTCTGCAATTAACTCTAAAGCCCCCCTCTATAATCTTGCCCAAACCTGCAGAATCAAGTACAATCAGTGCACCATTTCTTGATTTTATTATATCATCTACTGCCTCTCTGATTATAGTGCCTGGAGCGACTAGCTTGATTATATTCAAAAAATTTTCTTGTTTTGTTTTTTGCTTTCTATCTCCAACTGACTTGTAACCTTTTTCAAGATCTCTTTCAGGCAAGGCCTTCACTATCAGCTTTTCATCTGAAACAGATTTTTCTTCAGGATAAGGATTAAAATTCTCTGCTAAGTTATTGTTCTTTTCTTCTAGTTTGTCAGAATCCATTTTACAACCCCTTTTGCTCTAGTTAGAAAGAATAAGAAAATATTTAAATCTTATCAAATACATCTAAATCGAAAAGTTATAGACTTATCTATCATTATTCCCTTCTTTTTTCTCGCCATTACTTTCATTACCTAAAAAAACAGCTACTGCTATAACCGAAGTCCACATACCTTCTTTGCCTATAGCTGATTGTGTGACATTCATTGTTCTAACTATTCTACCATCTATTTTCCATGTCTCGCGCATTTCATCATAGTCTGCATCAGCATCAAACTCTATTCCAAGAGTCGAAGCAAGCATATGTGCTGCTAAATCCTCTGCATAATCTCCTGCTTTATCATCTGGCTCTCCAAATGAGTGATGCTCAGAAAGATAACCATGAGCATTTGGATCTGAAGGAATTGCACAGCCTATACTTGCTGCAACAAGTCGGTTTGCTTCATTTGTCTCATTTCTAGCAAGAACAACAAAAACTATTTGGCCTTGTTTTAACTCAGTCAAACCTTTTTCTCTTGGAACGATTTTACATCCCGGGGGGAATATAGAAGAAACATTAACTAGATTGTATGGAGCTATACCTGCATCTCTTAATGCTAATTCAAAACTTGCTAATTTTTCTTTATGCCTTCCTATGCCTTTGGTAAAAAATATCTTTGTAGGTATCATTAAAACTTCTTTATTGTGAAAAAAACAGCTTTGCTGTTTTTAGCATCCTAATCGCAAAAACCTTAGGTTTTTGGGAACCTAAAAAGCATAGCTTTTTATGTAAACCCCCTGGGTTTTTTTGATATTAAAAGCTCCTCTTTTTTATTTTTAAATTTTAAATTTGGATTAAACATTAATTAAAATTTAATTTTAATTATCAAAGTTAGTTAATACTTGTATTTAAATTTTTCTTTTTTTGAAAAATTTTTAAAATATTGATAATTATTGAAAAGTAATTAAAAAATATAAAAATATTCTAAATATAATGATTAATAATCTTTTTAAATATGAATAGGTTTACCGATACATGCTAAAAAAATTGGGATATAGAGAAGGAATTTTTTGTGTTACATATGCTAAAGAAGGAAATAAAACAAAATTCTTATTGCTTCACAGAAAATTACATTGGGTTGGTTGGGAATTTCCAAAAGGTGGAATTAAAAAATCAGATAAAAATAGGAAAAAAACCGTAGCAAGAGAAATAAAGGAGGAAAGTGGCCAGAAACCTTTAAAATTTTTGAAACTCGGTTTTGGTGGGAAATATGACTACAAAAAAAATGAACAGAAGAAGCTTGGTTTTAAAGGGCAAACATTCAGTTCATTCCTTGTTAAAATTAAAAAAGGAAAAATAAGATTAGATAAAAGAGAGCATGATGGATGTATGTGGGGAGATTATAAAAATGCATTAAAACTATTAACTTGGCCAAATCAGAAAAGGATATTAAGAATTGCCTCAAAATATATTTCAAAATTGGAAAAGGAGCAAATATGAAAACTAAAATTTACTCAATCAAAGAAAAAAATTTGAGAATCGAACCAAATTTAAAAGATTATAACAAAGTTTATAAAAATTTTAAATGGAAAGATGCAGAAAAAGAAATTTCTTTTTTTTCAAATGGAAAACTAAATGCTGCATATAATGCACTGGACAGGCATGTAGAGAAAAATGGAAACAAAATTGCATTGTATTGGGAATCTGAAAAAGAAAAGAAAAAATATACATACAAAGAACTTTCAATACTTTCAAATAAATTTGCTAATGTATTAAAAAAACTTGGTGTTAAAAAAGGAGATAGATGTTATATCTTTTTACCACGTACACCTGAATTGTATATTTCTTTTTTTGGAATTTTAAAAATTGGTGCAATAGCAACAATTTTATTTCCTGCATTTGGTTCTTGGGGAGTGGAACAGAGAGCTAAAAAAGCTAAGCCAATTGTTTTTGTAACTAATTCTGAACTTTATGAAAGAATCAGAAAGATGAAAAATAAACCAAAAAATATTATTTTAACAGATTCTGATTCAAAAATCTCTTTCAAAAAAGAAATGCAAGTTGCCTCTAGTGAGTTTAATATTGAAAAAATGAATAAAGATGATGAAATGTTATTGATGTTTACTTCTTCAACTGCTGGCACTCCAATTGAAGGCATCGTCATTACACATTATGCAATAGTCCAGCAACTAATAACAGCAAGATATGTACTTGACTTACATAAGCAAAATGTTTACTGGTGTACAGCTGATCCTGGATGGATTACTGGTGTAGTTTATGGTATACTTGCTCCATTAATAAATGGAAACAGCATTATAAGTTATGAAGGAAGATTTGATGCTCAAAAGTGGATAGATATTTTAGCTGATTATAAAGTAGACATGCTTTATACTGCTCCAACAGCATTGAGAATGTTGCAGAGTGCTGAACCAAAAATTCCTAAATTGAATTTAAGACATGTATGTTGTGTAGGAGAAGCACTAAATCCAGAAGCAATAGAATGGGCAAAGAAAAAATTTGGATTGATAGTGCATGACACTTACTGGCAAACAGAAACAGGCGCAATGATGATATGTAATTTTCCCTGTGTTCCTGTAAAAGAAGGTTCAATGGGCAAGCCTGTTCCTGGAATTGAAGCAGAAATTGTGGATAAAAATGGAAAAATCTTAAAAGATAGGAAGGAAGGAGACTTGGCATTCAAACCAGGTTGGCCTGCTATGATGAAAACTGTATGGGAAAATAAAAAAATGTATAATTCTTATTTCAGAGGTAAATGGTATATTACAAATGATCGTGCGTATAGAGATAGAGAAGGATATTTCTGGTTTGTTGGTAGAGCATCTGAAATAATTAAGACAGCAGGAGAAAGAGTAAGTCCTTTTGAAATTGAATCTACTTTACTAGAGCATCCTGCTGTTGCAGAAGCTGCTGTAATTGGAAAACCTGACAAATTACGTGGAGAGATAATCAAAGCTTTTATTGTTTTGAGAAATACAAAAATTGGAATAGGAGATAAATTAATAGAAGATATTCAGCAATTTGTAAAGAAAAAGCTTGCTGGCCACGCATATCCTAAAGAAATAGAATTTATTGATAAGATGCCTAAAACAAGAAGTGGGAAAATTTTGCGTCGTTTATTAAAGGCAAAAGAGCTGCATCTCAGCTTAGGCGATACTTCTATGCTTGAAGAATAAAT
>JACRHU010000045.1 GCA_016211995.1 Candidatus Pacearchaeota archaeon | reverse complement strand
TGGAGAAGAAAAAAATGCTGGTCTAGTAAAAGAGATTGAAGATATTTTTTCTATCTACAATGTAAAAGTAAAAGAAGCTGAACAAAAAGAAATAGAATCTATGAGAAAAAAAGCAATTAGATACGGAATAAATGCAGTTTATGCAAGGCAAACACATGTTGGTTCAGATAAGCTTGGGGAGTTAATGAAAAAAATTAGAGATGATTTAAAAGAAAAAGGTATAAAATTTGAAACACAAAAATTCATAAAAAATCTTGATGAAATAGATTTTGATTACGCTATTCTAGCCCCTGGAAGAGGCAAAGCAAGTTGGTTAGAAGAACTATTAGTTAAAAATTCAATTCCTTTTTCATACAGGCCTGTCGACATAGGGGTAAGAATCGAAGTACCAAAAGAAATAACAGAAGATGTAATAAAAATTACAAGAGATCTTAAATTTTATATTTTAACTGAAAAATATAGAGATAAAGTAAGAACATTTTGTACATGCCCTGAAGGATTTGTAGCAAAAGAGGCTCATGAAAATTTTGTATTAGTTAATGGATACGCTAATGCTGAAAAAAAGACAGAGAATACAAATTTTGCGCTTCTTGTGACTATTCCCTTAACAGAGCCTTTAGTTAATACAAATATTTTTGCTAATCTTCTTGCTCAGGTTTTCAAAGGTCTCGGTGATGGAAAACCAATACTCCAGCGTTTAGGAGACTTAAAGCAAGGAAGAAGAAGCAAGATAAAAGACCAAGATAAGTATGCGTTTAAACCAACATTAAAAGATGTGACTTATGGTGATATTACACTTGCAATGCCTGGAAGATATCTAGATGATATCATAGAATCAATTGAAAAATTAGATAAAATAATGCCTGGGCTAGCAAATAACTCTACTTTATTATACGCTCCAGAAATAAAATTTCATGGTCTTGAGATAAAAACAAATAAGTATTTACAGGCTTCTGATAAAATTTATGTTGCCGGTGACGGGGCTGGCTTAAGCAGGGGAATTGTAGGAGCTGCAGCTTCAGGAATGCTCGCAGCAGAAGGAATCTTAGAAAGATTAAAAATTGATTAAAAGACTATAAGGGAGTGATAAGAATGAGAATACTGGTTACAGGTGGTGCAGGATTTATAGGAAGCAATATAGTTGACAGACTTATTAAAAATAATGATGAGGTTTCTATAATTGATAATTTAAGTAGCGGATATATAGACAATGTTGACAAAGAAGCTGAATTTTACAATGAAGATATATTAGATAAAGAAAAAATAGAGGATATATTCAAAAAAAATAGACCAGAGATAGTAATACATGCAGCAGCACAGGTACAGGTTATTGAATCAATGAAAAATCCACAGAAAGATGCAATGACAAATATAATTGGTAGTATAAATATACTGGAATGCTGCAGAGATTGTAAAATAAAAGAGATTGTCTACCTATCAACTGGTGGTGCTTTATATGGTGAACCAGAATATCTGCCTGCAGATGAAAATCATCCCATAAACCCTATTTCCTGCTATGGTGCAAGTAAGAGAGCAGTTGAAAATTATATTTATGTGTATAATAAAAATTATAACATCGATTATAGAATATTGAGATTTTCAAATGTATATGGTGTTAGAGATGATTTGAAAAGTAATAGACTAATCCCTAATATTTTATTGAATTTTAAGGATAGTGTAAAACCTAAGATATATGGCGATGGTAATAATGGAAGAGATTTTATTTTTGTTGATGATATAGTAGACGCTATATTACTAGCTATTAAAAATGATAATACTAAAGATAAAATATTCAATATAGGAACAGAAAAATTAATAAGTGTTAATGAGATATTCGCTAATCTTAAAAGGATATATGGGATAGATATAAATCCAGAATATCTAGAAGAAAGAAGAGGAGAAGTTAAAAAAATATATCTTAGTAATAGCAGGGCAAAAGAACAGTTAGATTGGCACCCAAAAACAGATATATCTGCTGGCCTAGAAAAGACAGTTGAATGGTTTAAGAAAAGCTATTGTTGAAAGATTAGGAGAATAATAAAATGGGAGAAAAAAATTATCTTGAATTAATGCTAAATACAGAACTGGCTTTTCATCCTAGCTATAGCAATGAAGAAAGAGGAATTTATGTTTTTCAGAATATATGGCTTCCGCATGCAGTTGAACAGCATGGAACAGAGAAATGCGAAATAGAGCTTAGAACAAATATTGGGAAAATTCTCGAAAAAACAAAAAAGATGTATGAAAGATTCCAAAGAGATGCTTCGATAAATGATAGGGTATTTATGGGCCAAATAGAAATTTTAGAAAAAATTTTAAAAAATGATTATGGCAAAATAATAATTTTTGGCATGAAGAGTCTTGGAGAAAGGGTAGAAGTAGAGATTAATAAAACCCTTTAATATCTTTATCTTCTGTTTCAAATGCCTCTTTAGTCCAGTCTTCAGCGAGAAAAGTTTCAATTCCTTTTTCTGTTCTTATTACTACTTTTTCAATTCCAGCATTTATTATTGCTTTTTGGCAACTTTTACAAGGATGAGCGTCTGATATTCTTTCATCAAGGTACTCGCCTGCGATGTATATTGTTGAGTCTATTGTTCCTCCAGCATGCCTTGACGCATTAATAATTGCATTGACTTCTGCATGCAATGGCCCTGCTCTGCAATGTTCATAAGCCATTCCTGGTTGCATTCCGTATTTATCTTTTAAACATTCTTCAGTAAGACAATTAGGAGCACCTCTTGCTGACCCATTATAACCAGAGGAGATTTGAGAATCTTCTTTAACGATTACTGCCCCAAAATGTCTTCTTTTACAAGTACTTCGCTTACTTGTATCAAGGGCAATTTGTAAAAAATACTCATCTTTTGTAGGCCTCATTTTTTCCATGCAAAGTTTTAGAGTAAAAAGGTATAAAAACATATCTATAATTTAAAATATATATTGAGAAAAAAATTTGAAAATGAAATTTGAAAAATTTCAGTTTCCTAAAAATCTTGGAGGATTTTTTTGAAAATGAAAGTTATAGCAGATACGAGAGAGAAAAATAGCCTGGTTGCAGCAGAGCTTGTTTCGAAAAAGATTGAAGTAGACTTTCAACATCTTGCAGTCGCAGACTATCTTATAGGGGAGATTGCAATTGAAAGAAAAACTGCATCTGATTTTATAAGTAGCATAATAAATAAAAGGTTAATGCGCCAGCTTGAAGAGATTAAACAATACCCTAAACAGCTTCTTATTATAGAGGGACTTGAAGAAATTGATTTTTCAGAATCAAAATTTCATCCAAATGCAATAAAGGGAATGATACTTTCAATCTTAACAGACTTTTCTGTTCCCATTATATTGACAAAAGATTATCAAGAAACAGCAGAGTACATGGCCTTAATTGTTAAAAGATTAGAGAAAAAACCAATAGAGATTGGATTGCGTGCAAAGAAAAGAACATATAATCTTGCAGAGCAGCAACAAATTGTTCTTGAGGGTTTTCCAGGAATAGGCCCTTCTTTGGCAAAAAGAATTCTCAAAAAATTTAAGACAATAAAGAAAATTGTCAATGCAACTGATAAAGAGTTAGGAAAAATTGAAAGACTTGATAAAAACAAGATAAAAAATATGAAAAAGATAATAAATGAGAAATATAACTAGAGTAATAAAAGTCTCTCAAAAATATTTCTTGGAGAATTAAAAAAATATCTTCCAGTTACTATGTGATTTGCACCATTAAGTATCGCATATCGTGCATCGTCAAAATCTTCACAACCAACAACAGCAATCTTAATACCTGGGTTTATTTTATCAATAATTTGTCTTGATTTTTTAATAAGATAATTCTCATTGACTGGACAGATTACTCCTGTAACTCCAAGACTTGCAGAAATCTCGCATATTTTCTCTGGTGCATCTTCCCTCAAGAATTCATCAGATTTTTCATGACTCATTTTGATGACAACATAGGAATCTAGTTGCCTATTTTTGCAGGATTCAATAAAAGTTTCTATGCTCTTGCTTCCGACATATCCAAGTAGAATCATTCCATCATTATTAAGCAGATTAATGGAAATTTTTGAAACAATATTCTCAATTGTCCAGGGAGTATCTGCCAGCTTTTGGTGGTCATAGATTATTTTCAACCCAGTCAAATCCCTTATATAATCCACTGAATTAAAGGATGTAGGACTTAATTTAAGTGCATAAATTTTATCTTTATTCTCTATTACCCTTTCCAGTCTTTTATCAAAACTATTACCCTTAAAATTATCAAGCGAAACAATTATTTTTTTCATTTTCAAAAAAATTCTCCTAAATTTTTAGGAAACTGAAATTTTTCAAATTTCATTTTCACAGTCCTAAATCCTTTAGAGTCAAAACAGAATAAAGTTTCAGTCCTGATTCATTTAATATATTTTCATCTTTGCTTCTATCAATTAAGATCAAAACACCGACAAAAATAAGATTCTCAACTAATTTTTCAAGTTTTTCTTTCTGCTCTATTTTTGTTTTCCCAGTAGTAAGAACATCGTCTACTATGAGCACTCTATCCCCAGACCGCAAATCCCCTATAAGAAATTTTTCCTTTTCTAGTCCATAATCTTTTTCTTCCTTTCTATCATAACTCCATCTTTTATTTGAACCATACCTTTCATATAGTTTTTGGCATATTGTTGCAGCTATAGGTATTCCTTTATAAGCGGGTCCATGAATATGATCAAAATTGTTTAGTCCAATATCAGAATGAATTATAGCTGCATAAAAATCTGAAAGGATTGATAAGCTTTTACCATCGTCAAATTTTCCTGTTGAAATAAAAAAATTTAATTTGCTTTTGTCTTTCAAGATAAATTCACCAAATTGTAAGACTCCTTTTTCTTTAAGACATTCTAAAAGTATATGCTTATCCATTTTCATTTTAGTTCGAACTTAAAAATATTTTCATAAACTGGTCCTTGTTCAGTTAGTATTGATTTTTTGATTGAAAAAGAATTAACCTCGAACCCCAATGGCTCAACTTTAACCTGTTTTAATTTTTTAATAAAATTTTCTTTATCTGCAATAAATTTAACACGAGCGAGAGTTATATGGCTTTCAAATCTGCTATCAAATTTTCCAAGACTTTTTATGCTTTCAAAAATTTTATCATGCAGTTCTTTAACAATAGGAGAAGGTTCCATGGCCACCCAAACAATTCTAATAAAAGACTCAGAAGGAAAAACTCCTATGCTTCCAAGCTTTGCTTCAAATTTTTTAAAATTTAAATTTTTGAGTTTTTCCTTAATTTGATTCACTTCATAATCAGAAAGCTCATCTAAAAAGACTAGCGTAAGATGTAAATTCTCAGATTCAACAAGCTTAAGTTTATTTCCAGAGCTTTGATTTAATTTGCTTTGTACTTTAGAAAGTTCTTGCTTAACTTCAGAAGGCAAATCTATAGCAATAAAACATCTCATATAAAGCATAGATTCACAAGGTTTTTAAATTATTATTTATTTTAAAGATGATGAAAGGACAGAAAGAACTAAAAGAAAAGAAAAATAAAAAGAAAAAATCAAATAAGTTAAAAATAATCTTTACAGTAGTTGCAATAATAATCGTCCTTGCCGCTATATCTTATATAGTATACTTAAAACAAGAGATAAAGGTCCCTTTTGAAGTAATAAGTTTTGGCCAGTATAGCGGCATAACAACAGGAGAGGCAAGAATAATTCAATATGATTTTGAATTTCAAAAAACATGGGATGATATTTTCTCAGTTGTAACTCCTGCGCCTATAATTCCTACAATAAATTTTAAGAATATAACAGCAATGGCTTTTTTTCTCGGACAGAGAAAAGGAACAGGCTGGAAGATAGCAATTGTGGACATAATAGAAAGAGGGAATAAAATCTATGTATATATTAGACAAATTCCACCAGTAGAGCAGGTAAATCAAGACAGAATTACTTCACCTTATATATTAATAAGCTTTAAAAAAACAAATAAAGATATAGTAATAAGGCAACTTATTTCTTAAAATACCGAATATTTTTCGAAAGATTTAAAAAGAAAATAAATGGTAAATACAATAGAAATAAAAAGGTAATAAAAATGAGTGGTGGAAGTTGTAGAGATCTGAGAAAATATTTAGATGATGAAGCAACAGCTGCAGCTTTTTCTAAGCTTGTATCTGGGGGCAAATATGGGTATAAGACAATCATAGAAAGGAAAAAAGAACCATTGAAATGTAAAGGATGCCAGAAAATCCTTGAAGGAGAGGAGAAGTTCTGCCCAGAATGCGGAACAAAGGTTGAGCTTCCACAAACCCAACAAAATAAAGCATCATAAAGTTCCTTGAGTTTTACCAGACTCTAAAGAGAGTGGTTTGTTGGGAACTTTAAGATGCTCAGAAATGAGGACATTTCTGACATAAGAAAGACTTAAAAGTTTTTTCTATCTTCTTATTTAATGCCAATAAATGCATCCTTTCAATATCAGCAGGCTGAATTAGCTTATTTAAATGCAAAAACAACAGAGGAAAAGATAGAAGCATTGAAAGTAATGCTTAAGCTTGCTCCGAAGCATAAATCCAGCGAAAATTTAGTCGCTGGGTTAAAAAGAAGACTTGCGAAGCTGAAAGAGGAGCAAACAAGAGAAAGAGAGATAAGTAAGAGAAGAGGGCATTCATTAAGCATAAAGAAAGAGGGAGATGCACAAATCACTTTTATAGGGCTAACAAATTCTGGTAAAAGTAGTTTACTAAATAGATTAACGAATGCAAATGCTAGCATAATGGAGCTACCATTTACAACAAAAAAACCAGAAATAGGCACACTAGATTTAGGAGCAAAGATACAAGTAGTCGAGCTTCCCCCATTAAAATTAAATAAAGAAGATAAAGAATTTTTATCCATAGCAAATAATTCTGATTTAATTTGTATCATAGTCACGAGCTCGGGAGAATTAAAGAGTATTTTAGATGAACTAAAAGAATTTAATATAATAAAAAGAAGACTTGTTATATTAAACAAAAGAGAGTTTTTAACTCAGCAAGAAGAAGAAAAATTAAGGAGACTATCTTTTTTCCTAAAAATTTCTGCTTTAAATGATGATCTTGGAGAATTAAAACAAAAGATATTTGAAAATCTTAAAATAATAAGGATTTATACAAAAGAAAGAAATAAGATATCGAGAGAAAATCCTCTGATTCTAAAAGAAGAAAGCACAATAAAAGACGCTTGTGGAAGGATTCATAAAGATTTTGTAAAAAACTTTAGGTTTGCAAAAATTTGGGGACAAAGTGCAAAATTTCCTGGACAGAAAGTAGGAAAAGGGCATATTTTACAAGACCAAGATGTTTTAGAAGTATTTGTTAAGTAAGACTATTCTGAGGGATATGCTTTTTTTGCTAATTCAAATAGACTTTTATCTTTCTGAATTTCTTTAAGTAGCTTAGAAACCTCTTCTGCTAAAGCGGTTTTAAGATCAGCAGGATGCAGTTTTTTTGCCTTGAAATCCTTTTCAAGTGCTCCATAGCTTGAATAAGAAATACCCCCCCCATATTTTTCAGGTCTTTTAACAATGAATTTTTCTTTTTTATCTGATTTGATAACCATTATCACATATTTTAAAAAAGCTAGTACTCCGTTATTAACCTCTCCTGCTACACATTCTGCAGAATTTATTTTTTCCTTAACTTCTTGCTCGGAATCAAGCAAATCAATTTTAGATTTTGGATCAGATGCAGACATTTTCTTACCAATAAGTCCTGGAATAAGAGGATTCATTACTTCTATTCTTTTTTCATATCCTAATTTGGGCAAACTTTCTCTTGCTAAGACCATTATTTTTCTTTGGTCTGTCCCACCTAACTGAGCATCAATTCCAAGATATTGTTCATCTAAAACCTGCATTATAGGATATATCAAACCAGAAAGTTTTGGATTATCTCCTAGCTTAACAACTTCAGAAGCTGCCTTGTGCGCATCATGCACAGATACCATTGAAGAAAGTTGTAAAACATCATACATATATTCTGGTTTTAATTGGAAATCGCTTCCTTTTATAAATTCAAGATCTTTAGATTCAACACCAATTGCCCTAATCATTGCAGGAATTATTTTAGAGTAATAATCGTATCTTTTTTCAAGAATATTCCAAGGAGTATTATCTAAAGCTGCATGTAAATCAGCTAAAAGAATAATGGCTTTAAACCCTGCTTTTAAAAAATCTGCAACCTTGAGTGCAGGTAAAAAATAACCTATATGTGGTTTTCCTGTTGGTGCTGTTCCCCAATATATTACTGGCTTTTTCTTTGTTTTAAGCAGATTGGAAAGCTCTTCTTCTCCAATGATCTCTGCTGTATTTCTCTTTATCAGTTTAAGTTTTTCCTTAATATCCATACAAAAAACAAAAAGGGGGCATACTTAAACCTTTCTATATCCTTTTGGGCTTTAGAAAGATATAAAAATAATAAAAAATTTATAAAAAGAGATAAAATGGTGGCATCAGAAGTTGACTTAGTACTAAGATTGGTTATTGCCTCAATTTTAGGAGCAGCCATAGGCTATGAAAGAGAAAGAAGAGGAAAGACAGCAGGACTAAGAACGCATATTCTTGTTTGCATGGGTTCAGCGCTAATTACTATTGTTGGAATGTATGGGTTTGGAAATGCAGATCCTGCAAGGCTCGCAGCAGGAATAATAACTGGTATCGGTTTCTTAGGAGCAGGAGCAATAATCGCGAGCGGAAGACAAGTTCATGGTTTAACAACTGCAGCAAGTATTTGGGTTGTTTCTGCAATAGGAATAGCTGCTGGTGCACAACTATATCTGGTTGCCGTGACTACTACAATCCTATCATTAATTGTATTGCAGCTTTGGCTTATTGAACCAGAAAGAGAAAAAAGGATAAAAGAATAAATAAGAATGAGTCTTGAGAAAGTTTCTTTAATAATTTCTTTTGTTGGAATAATTTTACTTCTCTTCTTATCTCAGAATTTAGAACCAAAGCTTGTAAAGATTTCTGAAATAAATGATAAAATGACAGACAGCTATGTAAAAATAAAAGGAAATTTGACAGAAATAAGGAGCTTGGAAGGAATGCAAATTCTTAATATAAATGATGGAACAGAATCAATAAGTGCAGTGATATATACTAAAGCAAACTTAACAAAAGGTGCAGAATTGGAAATACAGGGAAAAGTAGTAAGATATAGAAGTAGTTTAGAAATAGAGGCACAAAAAATCAAAGAGATTTAAAATGCTTTTTGAAATTTTTCTTGTTGTTTTTCTGGGAATTCTTGCTGGCTTGTTTACTGGCCTGATGCCAGGAATCCATATAAATTTTGTTGCTCTTCTTCTTTTAACAAGTTCTGCTTTCTTATTGCAATATTTTTCTGTAGTCGCTCTAGTCTGCTTTATTATTTCAATGTCAATTTCACATTCTTTCTTTGATTTTATTCCAAGTATTTTTCTTTCAGCTCCAAATGATGAGACAGCACTAAGCATTTTACCTGGACACAAGCTATTAATGAAAGGCAATGGTTATGCTGCAGTAAGGCTTGCTCTAATTGGTTGTTATCTTGGTTTATTATTATTGATAATACTTGTTCCTATTTCTTTGATTAGTTTGCCAGTAATTTATGGGCCTGCAAAGAAATATATGTTTTTTATTCTAATTCTGGCTTCTTTATTTCTAATTTTATCTGATAGAAAAAAATTTCTTGCATTTTTCATATTCGGTCTGTCAGGAATTCTTGGGCTTGCAACTTTAAGTTTACCAATGAAGCAGCCTCTTTTTCCACTTCTAACAGGATTATTTGGAACAAGCATGCTTTTTATAACTATACAACAAAAAGTAAGATTGCCAAAACAAAAAATTTCTGAATTGGGAATAGAGAAAAAAGAAACAACAAAAATCCTTGGAGCCTCAGTTATTGCCTCATTCTTTTGCAGTTTCCTTCCTGGACTAGGAGCAAGCCAGGCTGCTGTCCTGGGCTCTGATATGGGTGGAAAAATAAGCAGAAGAGGATTTCTTGTCTTACTAGGAAGTATAAGCACTTTAGTAACAGCACTAAATTTTGTTGCAATCTATGCAATAAGCAAACCACGAAGCGGAACAGCGATTGTTGTATCAAAGCTACTAGAAACTTTTTCTCTAAAATATTTAATCATGTTTAGTTTAATAATGATTATTGTTGGAGGAATTTCATTTGTCCTTGCATTGCTAATTGCAAAGATATTTGCAAAAAATATAGAAAAGATAAATTACTCAAAAACTTCTTTATTTATCTTATTATTTCTTATATTAATGTCTGTTATATTTTCAGGATGGCTTGGATTGATTGTTCTAGTCACCGCAACAGCATTAGGAATTCTCTGCCAAATAAAAGGAATAAGAAAAATGCATTTGATGGGTTGTATAATGCTTCCTGTAATTTTATACTATCTTTAAAGGTATAATGCATTATAAATAATCACAGCCAATTCTGCATTAATATCTAAGAGTATAGAGCATTATAAATAATCGCAGCCAATTCTATCATTTTAATAGGATCTTCAGGTCTAAATTTTTCTGTTTTGGTTATAATTCCATTTGCAAGTGCGGTTTCTATATACTGGTAAGCAGAATATGATGATGGAACATCTGAGAATGAAGGATTAGATGGATTAATTAAATTAAGATTCATTGCTTTGACTATAAAAATAACTGCCTCCATCCTCGTTGCATTATTTTCAGGACAATAATATCTACCAGTTGAATTTAAAATACAACCAGAGGTTATATTCCGACCATATAAAGCTTCTATTTCATTATATGTTCTGTAAGTTAAAGGAACATCAATAAAACTATTCTTTGTTAAATTATTCTGGAATTTGAATGCCCTTGCTATTAATATCGCGAGAACACTTCTTGAAACATTGTTAAGTGAATTAAAATTATATGTGCCTGCTTCTCCGATAATTATTCCGTCTAATGCTAAAGTTTGAATTGCTTTAAAATAAGGATTAGAAGGATAAATATCAGCATAATAATAAAGCGCATCTCCTGAGTCAAGAAGTTTTTCTTGAATTTCTCGTACATTTAAATCTCTTGGTTGCACATTTTGTTGTGCTGATAAAGCAGCTGCTGCACCAGCTGCCTGGCCTATTAATGTGACAACTGGTTGTAATCTTGTTGCTCCTGATGCTATATGTGTTTGCGAAATACTTTTTTCAGCTGCAATTAACCCATCCATATCTAAAGGAATAAGCGAACCATAAGGTATTTGGAAGGGCCATGTAAGAATACCTGTTCCTGTATCAGATATAGAACATTTATGAAGATCTATTGGATAATCCCCTATTGCAATTGAATCGTTTCTTAATAGGGCTCTTGGTCCAGAAGAGAGAGATGCCGAAATATCCTGCTCTTTAATTTTTATTAATCCGACTATTCTTCTGCTCTCCCTAATATATGGAATTAAAGGCAATTTGTCAGCAGTACTATATTCATCGTCTGCAATGCCCCAGGTATTTTTTCCTAAAACAGTTTGGATATAATACAAAAACCCTAGTGAATAATTTTTTGATTTCTCAAACTCTTTTTTTCTCTGCTCTTTTGAAACAGTTATTATATTGCTACCTAAAAAATCATTTCCATAAACATGCGCCGGCCAGTTTATTGCAATTTTATTTGGAGTTAATCTTAAATATCTTACAAATTCGTCCCACGAATAAGTTGCATTTGGACAGCCAGGATGCTTAATGCTACATTCATACCTCGATGCTACATAATCTGCTGGTTTGCTTATTGTTTTATTTACTCTATAATCTTTTAGAATAAGAACAAAAGTATAAGGATTAGTGCATAAATCTGTTGTCTGTGGTGCGTGGGGTTCATTTGTTTCTGCTCTTGATTCCCTCCCTAATTTATATTTGGCTCCTGAAAGACCAATAATGTCACCATATTCTGTCGCATCAATTGTTACAGCTGCTTTGAATGTATTTTGAATTCCATTTATATCTTTTGTTTTAACTCCAAGTACTGTGCTTTCATTTTTTAAAACAGTTATGACTTCTGTTTTATAAAAAATATCTAAATTTTTTGTGGATAAAACCATTTGCTTAAGTACTTGATCTGCAACATGTGGTTCAAAGCACATATAAGAAACACTACAATTACCTGGATTACTCCAATTTGAGAGGCCCTTGTTTTTATAATAGTCTCTTATTTTATCAACAACTTCTTTGAATATTCCGGTGGTCATTGCTGAAGTGTGTCCAACCCATCCGCTTCCAGTTATGGGGTCTGGTCCTACTGAAGGATTTCCATCAAATCCAGAAACTCCTGCTGCAGAATACATTCCACCAAGCCAATCTGTCTCTTCAATTAATACTGTTTTTGCACCAAGCCTTGCTGACTGAATTGCAGCTGCAACTCCACTTGATGAGCCACCAACAACAATAACATCATAAATTTTTTCAGGGCAAGGAAGATCAGAACCATCACAATTTTCATCAAGACCATTACCACATATCTCTGTTATTGGTTGAATATTGCCTGTACAACTATCCCATTGACCATCTACACAGCTTTGAATTCCGGATTTGCAATTACCAACATTAATTCCACAAGTTATATTTTGACCGGTTATACAAGAGCATCCTTCATCAGTACTACCGTCACAATTATTATCATTTCCATCACAGATTTCTGTTGTAGGCTCAATATTGCCCGTACACTCTTGCCACTGACCATTTGAACAAGTCTGACTACCATACCTACAGTCTCCAACATTACTCCCACACAACTGTATTGCTCCATCAATACAATTGCAACCTTCATCAATTTGAGTATCACAATCATTATCTATATTATCACAGATTTCTTCATGAGCTATGCATATTGGGCTTGTCTTATTTGTATTTGTCTGATTACTGGTAAAATTAGTCAAATTGCTCGTAGAAGAAACTGTTCTATTCTTAAAATAGACATATACTTCTCTAATTTCTGATTGTGTAGAGGTAGATATTGTAATATTGATTTTTCTGGAATATTGAGAAGAATAAAGATTAAAAGTCGATATCTCTCCCGGCTCTACTGACGAAGGCCCTAGATATCCTATATTTTCCTCTTCTGAAAAGAAAGTTATATCTTGAAGGGAAATTTTTCCTATATTCTTGATATAAACTTTATTTTTATCTATTGAAATAATTTCAAATTTTTCTACATTCTGCTTTGAGAAAAAAATAATTGCACCAATAGCTAGGAGAACTAAAAAAAAGAATAATACAATATAAAATGAAACCTGGCCTCTTTCTTGCATTCTATGAAGAACAAAATAAACTATTTAAATTTTGATTAACTGACTAAAACCATTTTTGAAGAGCTTCTTGTTTTTCTGTTTCTCAAATATATTTAGAACCATTTTTGCAATGCCTCTTGTTTTTCTGTTTCTCAAATATATTTAGAACCATTTTTGCAATGCCTCTTGTTTTTCTGTTTCTCAAATATATTTAGAACCATTTTTGCAATGCCTCTTGTTTTTCTGTTTCTCTTCCAAAAATACTTTCTATATGCTTCTTTGTAAGCTCTAGACTTTGTCTGATATAACCAGGAACTTCATATTTGGTGGCAAGTTGCAATGCTGGTTCTAGATATTTTATTATTCCTCCCTCAGAAATCGTAAAAATTATCTTTCCTCCGCATTTAGAGCATACCCCTGCAAGTGGGGGTCTTCTATATTTTTCATTGCATTTCACACATCTAAATTGTTGCATTGAAAATTTTCTTAGATTGCCCCTTATGTCTCTTATAAGGTGCCTTTCTATAACGAGCTTGGCAACATCTACCGCATCAACTGCTCGAATCTTTTCAACGATTAACATTTGTTTTTGCACTTTTTCTTGCATTGTTGCTAATTTTTTATATGCACTGCACGTAACTCCTAAATTAATATCAGAAGTCTCATGCGTGTAGAACATATCCTCAAATGCATTATCCCCTTCAAGCAGTTTAGACTTAACTTGTGGTACTTTAATAGAGGCAGGAGATGCGAACCTCTCCGCTGCTTCATATAACTCAGAAGGAAACTCTTTAACAGTTTCCATATCAAAAACCATATCATCTACCTCTCCTACTCTTAATCTTGCATTTAAGATTAGGGGAGCATCTTGCGTCGCACCCCTATGTGCAGGAAGATACTGCTTTGAGAAATTAATCAACATATCAAGCAAGAGCATTACTGCTGCCTCATCCCCGTCGCATCTTGTATTAATTATCTGTTCTCCCCATAATACATTCCTATCTTCTGCCTCCTTCCATTCTATTTCAACACAATATGAGTTTTTAGTGTCTCTAATCACCTCCACTTTTTTGACATAGTCTATGAAATAATCGCTCTGCGTTTTTAATAAAATTTGTTTCCTGCCATATGCTAAATATCTCTTTTCTGCAGGTCTTAGATATTTAATTTGCTCTATCCTTTCTCTGTTTATGAGATGCAAAATTTGGCTTAATTTAAAAGAATCATGAACTCCCAAAATTAAATGATTTAATGTGTGTTTTTTAGGTTTTTTTCTTAATTCTTTATATCTTTCTAAAACCCTTTTCCCAGGAAGCCTTGGTTCTGTTCTAAAATATCTTCCAATAATGTGAAATTTTGAAAGAAGTAATGCTATATCGTCTAACAAATCTCGCGAAACAGAATAAAAAACAATTCTTTTAGAGGTTTTGATAACACTTCCGTCGCCTTCAAAAAATGCAGAAATATATTCCCTTACAAGATTTTCATCTAAACCAAAAATAAATCTTGGACTCCTTTTGTCATAAGCCCCTTTCCCTATCCCTAAACTTTTAAATAGGTAGTAGATAAGCTTGCTGCATATTGTAATTTTTGTATTATCCTCTCCTAAACTTGCTTTAATTCCAAAAACTCTTTTGATTATCTCTTCTATATGGGTTTGCATATCTTTATTGCAAATCCTAAAGCTTACCTGTCCAACCCATTTATTTATTCTTGAATAACCTTCGGCAGAATAATACCCAAAAAGTCTCATTAGGTCTTCATTAATATTTAAAATTGCTGGGATTTTATGATGGGAAAATTTGTGTCTTAATTTAAAAGATTTATTTGCTATTCCAGAAAAAATATTAAGATTCTGTTCTTTTTTATTATCAATAACAATTATCTCCTTCTTTTCTTTCTCAGTAAGCTTCTCTTTGAACAATTCAACTATATCAATGCTGCTTATTCCTAATTTAAAATTAAAATTTTCTAAAACAGGAATTTGGTCACCTACTGTTGCATTCTTAGCTTCTTTAAATCTAAAATTATTGCCCTCTACAAACATAAATTTATGAGATGGGGTCATCATATACTCTCGATTTGTTGCTGTCGTAATTTTTATCCATTCTTTTGTTTCAGGACCTTTGATAAAATATTTTATTTTTTTCTTTTTAAGTTCATGTGTGTATGGGTCTATGCCCAAAGCATAAATTTTTTTATTTATATCTACTTTAAGGGTTCCAAAAGAATCAATTTTTTTTGTTTCTGCTCTTTCTTTTATGAGCTTTTCAACATAATCCCCTAAACCCTCATAGAATATTTCTTTGTTCTTAGCATCATAAAAAAATAATTTTGTTGTTGGATAAACGCAATCCCTCCTCATAGCAGCATGCATAAATGGAGAAGCGAGTAGAGCCTGAATCTTACTAAATCCAATTATTCTTCCAACAACACAAGCAGAATTATGCGGAGCAATACATGTAACTAAATGTCCTATTAAATCTTCTTTTCTTTTTAATTCATAAAATGGTTTCAATCCATAAAACCTTACAAGTAAAGAATCAATAAAATTAGCTATATTCTGAAAAACAAAATCAGCATTTTCATCTAAACTATCTGGACAACAAGGAAGAATAACATCGTGCGGCTTTATTTCTAAGATTTGTTCTTCATTTACTAATTTTTGTCCATTAATATCTTTGATATAGTCAAGTTCAATTAATTTTTCTACCGGAGTGCCAATTTCTTTAGGTTTAAAATATGTAATGGGCAGTTCTGTACAATCATATCTTATTGTGCCATCTTTATTAACACAAAGATTAAACATTGCTCTTAAAAAGCCTTTAGCAAGATTTTCGGGAATATGTGTTCCTGATGATGTTCCTTTAACTCCTTTAATCATTTCAGGAATTTCTATTTTTTGGAAATTTAGATGCTTAACTGCGGCGTTAAAATAATTTTGCATATCAACTCTTTTTAATGTAAATTCTGCAACAGAATTTTCTCCATGGAGATGGCAATGCTTTTCAGGAATTTTTTGATCACAATCCTTGCAATAATACATTTTCCCAGTTCTCTCACCACAATTTTCACATATAAAATAAATAGTTTCTGCATTGCATTTATTACAAAAATAAATTGGAAAATCTGCTTTAACAGTAGATTCTGCTGCTTCTTGTACGCTTCTTAATCTTCCTCCTGCTTCACCAACAGGAAATAAGACATTTGGGGAGCCAGTCAACTTGCGAAGTTTTGCTTTTTCTGGTCTTCCCATTCTTGCTCCGATGAAAGTTCCAGCCTTATCTTTTATCTTAAATTTTGAAACTTTATTGATAAAATCAAGACCATTATTAACCTTAAGTTTACTAAAATTTTTAGAGATTTCAACAATCTCGCTAAGTTTTTCTATCCCTAGATTAAGCATTAAGGCTAATGAATCTTTTTCAGATATCACGACATTTTCAGTAGTCACTATATGAGGAACACCTAAAATTTCTAAAGCCCTTTTATTCAAATCAAATTTTCTTTCATAAGGAAGAATAATTTTATTCTCAAAGCGAGCATATTTAAGCCATTCGAGTAGTAGAAGAATATCATCTACACATAATTGGCTCCAATAAAAAATATAAGCCGGATGTAAGGGAACATTAAATTCTTGAGATAATTTTTTAACCTGTCCTATATCGATATTAGAGGGGCTTATCTTTTCCTGGGTTTTAGGTTTTAAATCAGAGACCCATTGTTCTTCTGTATAACCCACAGGCATTAAAACATGGTTCCTATTTATAAAATCTCCATAGCTTATTAGTATATCTCCTAAATAAAGTACTTCTTTAACTTCTGGTTTAAATCTTTCTGTATCTCTTATCTCTTTAAGATTTATCACACTACCATTATTTAATTTCACAAGCGGAGCTTCAATGCTATCACAAGAAACAACTGCTGCAGATTTTCCTGGTCTCTCCATTCTAAATTGGGTACCAATAGCAATAAAGTTTTCTAATAAAATCATGGTAGAAGGATGAATTGCAACAGCACTATATCCGCTTGTTCTTGTTCTTCCATATCTCAATCTAAAACCTCCTGGTCTTGAAGGATGTGTAAAAATTGGCCTGCCTGCTACAATATCTTTTATAAATGTAGAAGAGGCACTTGGCTTTGCTTCTGCAATCTCTTTTTTCTGTAATTTTGTAATATCTTGTAAAAAATCCCATGATGAGATAGATAAATTCTTGTCTCTAAGCCCCCTGATTATTTTAATAAGCTTGGCAGCTTTTTGTGCAATTCCTTCTGCTATTACAAGACAGAACCCGCTTCTCAATAAATTTGTTTCAATTCTTTCTATATCTTTATAATTTGAAACTTCTTTATCTTCAGAGGGTTCACCTGTCACTTGAACAGGTAAATTTCTCGCAATAATTTCAACTTCTTTCTCACTTGGGAGATATTGCAAATTTGTAATTCTTTCATGATAGTCTAGTACTTCTGTAACTGTTCTCTTTACTTCTTGTTCTGTTGCATCATATTTTGCATAACCAAATTTTTCTCTTAAATAATCTGCAAGTACAACACAAAATGCAGCTGCTGTTCCTCCTGCACTTCTTATTGGTCCTGAAAAGTAAACTTTAAAATATTCGGCTCCTTTTGCAGTCTTGCCTAACTTCAAATCTGTAAACCCTTCAAGAGGCGAAGAGACAACACCCATTGTTGTATATGCTAAACCAATTCTAATTCCTGCATCAATTGCCTCGAGTTTGCTTCTAAACTTACAAAATTTTTCATTTGAAATTTCCTCTGCAATAATAATAGAAACTATAGGATTTAGCTGTCCGTGTTCTTTCTCTAGGCTAAGAATTCTTTTTGCAAGTTCTGGATTATTTACCTGAGGATATTTAACAGAAACAAGGGCAGTGACTTTCTCAGCAAGGCTTCTGGCAAGTGGAATTTCAACAATAGAAACCGGGTCCAGTTCTCTATTTCTTGCTTCTTGAGCAATGCTATATGCTACTCTAACTTTATCCTCTATCTCCTTGAAATATTGATTAAGGCTCATTTTTCTCCTTTATATTCTTCAATTAAAGGAATTGCCTGCATAAAATCATTGATAGAATATTTTGCTGCATCTTCAACAGCTTTAGTCTTTGCATTAACTGCTATTCCTAAGCCAGCTTTCTCTATGCATGAGATACAATTAAAATTATCCCCAAAATAACAGGAATTTTCTTTTTTTAATGAATAATTAGCTAATAAATTAGAAAAATGTCTATCTTTATTAAATAATGTGACAATAAAGTTTCCTTTCCCCGTCAAAACTCTGTTTTTAATCTCTGCTTCTGAACAAATATAAAAGTCCATATTCAATTCTTTTGCAGATTTTTCAATGATAAAATCAAGTCCTGCGCTCAGAATTCCTATTTTTTGCCCATTTTTCTTGACAGAAGAAAAAAATTCTTTTGCTCCAGAAGTATAATTTAATGGAAAAATATTCTCCAAAAAATAATTTACACTTTCTCCGGCAAGCAAGGACAAATCTCTATAAAACCATTCTTTATCTATTTCTATCTTTCTCTCTATCTCTTCAGTTGAATGAATTAAATCAATATATCTGTCTCTCTCACTAAACCAAAGTCTTTTTTTAGTGTCAGGAAGAAGCAGGCCCATTGCATCCCAGCTGCTGTTATATGGTTCATTTTCAAATTTTACCAAACATCCATCAAAATCTGTTACAATTAGTTTTATTTTTTTCATTTTTTATTATAGCATTTTTTATTCTTTTATTATTTTCTTTCCTTATTTTTCCTCACTAAAGTCAATTATGCTGACTTGCCCGCTTTTTAAATTTAAGATTGGTACTTTACATGGGTCTGGTTCATGGCCTACTTTTTCTTGGAATGGCGTTTTCGATTGCCAACAAGAGCAGGATATAGTAGTAATCCCATTATAATTTGAAACATCGCTCTTATGAATGTGTGCTGAAACAAAAACATCTGGAATTTCTTTAATTACTAAAGCGTCTTGTTCTGCCGGAATATAAAGTGTAGACGCATGTGTTGGCGCAAGATGTCTTCTTTTTAATAAAAAATTGATCAGTAAACTTGGCCTATGATATGCTCTGTTCAATCTTAATGTATCCACATCATTTGCATAATAATCAAAAGAATAACCATGATAAAGCAGGACGTTTAACCCAGGAAATGTTTTTGATGAAGCAATATTAACAACAGAAGGATTGCTCACAAATAAAATATTGGGCAGTTTGTATAGTGCAGAAGCAAATCTTTCATCAAGCAATGGTTGAGGTTCTGCTATTCTAACTGAATCATGATTTCCTGAACAAATAATTATTGTGATGTCCTTTCTTATTTTTGAAAGAAATTCTGCAACCTTATTATATTGTTCAGTTATGTCTTTGATAACAAGTTCATCTTCTTGTCCAGGATATACCCCTATACCATCAACTAAATCCCCAATAATAAACAAATATTTAATTTGTTTTGAAATTTCTTTTTGTTTAGCACTTCCTATCTCCCCATTAACCCATTGCAAAAATCTTAGAAACTCTTTTTCAAGAAATTTATTTGAACCTACATGCAGGTCAGATAAAAATAATGCGAGCTCTTCTTTTTCTGCAGTTTTTTTGCCTTTAGAAAAAATATCTGGAAAAACAATATCATTAACAAAAAGTATTTCATTATTCCCAGAACACTTAAATCCAAGCATATCATCGTCAACTATGTCTCTTGCTTTTGCGAATACTTCTTCTTTATTTTGATTGACAAGAAGAGAGATTCTTCCAGTCAAATCTTCAACATCAAGCAAGATATTTTTATTTTTTGTTACTCTTTTACCCATTATCATACCAATTATAGAAATATTCTGCCTTTGCCCAGAAATCTTATTTATAGACATTAAATTCTGCAATTCATTTCTATCTTGGAGAATAGATTTAATTGTATTAAATCTTGCTCTAAAATGTTTAACAAAATCATCTACCTCTATTTTTTTGCTTAGAATATGTGGCGAAGAAATAATTTTAACTCCTTTTTTAATTTCGTGCTCTTCTTTTTCTTCTTGTTTTTTAATTTCTGTTTTAATAGAGATGATTGGCTCTTCTTTCAAAAAAGTATTCAGAAACTCTATTGTTTGGTTGATCTGGCTTTGTTTATCTTCCCTTTTTTCTTTTAAGTTTAAAAGAATTATAATAAGTTTATTCAAATTATCGAGAAAAATTTTCTTTTTTAATATTTTTTCCCTGCTTATATTAAGCAACACAGATAAAACTTCTTGTGAAATCTCAAGATCTATCTGGCTTATGCTATTTAAAATTTGTAGAAGGTCTTTTTCAATAAGATATCCTTTATCAATACAGCTTTTCAATATGTTCATTTTGATAATTAGTTTAAATTTAGAGAATCATAAAGAATTTTCTTAATCTTTTCAATAATATTCTGATTTACAGCAAGTTTAATTTCTCTCATTCTCCCATATCTACCCTTACTCACTACCTTTGCATTGATAATTCCAAGCATATCAAATTCTGCAATTATGTCTCCTACTCTTCTTTGAGTCAGAGTTTCAAAAGAAATCTTCTGGCATAGCTGCTGATAATGTTCATAAACCTCTCCTGTAAAGATTTTATCATATTTTTTTGAATCTATAAGATTAATTATCGCTAGCAAAGTTAGTTGAAATTGTTTAGGCTCTGTTTCTACTATATCGAGAATTTTATCTCTTTCCATCTTTTCATTTGCTTTGTCTATATGCTCTATTACAATTTTCTTATCCCGATCTCTCTCTGCAATCTCTCCTGATATTCTTAGCAAATCAAGAGCACGCCTAGCATCTCCATGCTCTCTTGCAGCATATGCAGCACATTTCTCAATTACACCTTCAGAAATCACTCCAGACTTGAATGCTTTTTTTGACCTCTCTCTTAAGATATCTTGCAATTGAACTGCATTATAGGGGGAAAAAACAACTTCTTCCTCACTTAAGCTGCTTTTTACTCTTGGGTCTAGATTATCAAGAAAAGTTAAATCATTACTAATCCCTATAATACTTATCTGTGCCTTATTAAGCTCTGAATTTAGCCTAGTTAGATTATATAAGAAGTTATCGCTTATTTTTTGAACAATATGGTCTATTTCATCAAGTATGATTATAAAAACCTGTGGTCTTGATTCAAGCAATTCAATAAACTTAGTATAAACAGAATCTGTTGGTAGGCCTGTTGAAGGAACATTTCCACCTAACTTTCTTATTAATTCAGAAAGGATTCTGTATTCTGTATCTGCAACTTTTTTAAGCTTACAATTTATATATTCTATAGTTAAACTCTTATTTTGTTGTTTTGATTTGTTGAGAAGTTGATCCCTTAGATAAAGAATAGAGAGAGTTTTGCCTGTGCCTGTTTTTCCATACAGAAAAAGATTTGAAATCTTTTCCATTCTTAGAGCAGGAGCAATAATAGATGCAAGCTGGGTAATCTCTTTTTCTCTATGGTGAATTGTCTCAGGTATGTAATGAGTCTGAAGAATAAATTTATTAGTAAAAATACTATCTTTCAAAAAAGAATTAAATATCTTATCAACCTCTTTCATCTTTCTTACTCCTACCTTAGTCTTTTTTATATTTCTATTCTTTATTTAATAATTTATTCCTAGTCTTGCTTAACTACTGTTAATATTTCTTTTAAATATTCATATAATTAAAAATATACATACTGACCTATATTTCCTGTGGAACCTGGATTTAAATATTTTAGCCTTTGTTTCTGTGTCGTCACGAAATAAAAACAACACCTTCTTTTCCTATGGAAACCTATAATATAATAATTATAATTAATATAATATATATTATAATATATAAAAATTTATAAACTAACCTTAAAAATACCAATCAACTTTCATTTTTCTTTTTAAATGTTCTTTCTATAAGAAATAAAGGGGTCTTACCCTTTAATTAAAGCGAACTTTACTTTGTTTTTACTCTCTTTTTTACTATTTTTTATTCTACTCTTCAATCTTTATTTCTTATTTTTTTCTAAAATTTTTATTTTTAATTAATTTTTAAACTTTTTCATCTTTTTTTGATTTTTATATTTCTATACCGAATAACTTTCTATTTTTTTAATTAAAAAGAACTTATATTTACTCTAGAATAGAAAAGTTTATAAATAACTTGCTTCTAAAAATAGTATATGGTGCTTGATAAAAAACCATCAAAAGAAATTGTTGGTAAGCTGGTTGTAACAAAAGAAGGAAAAAGATTGGGTGTCGCAAAAGATATAACTTTTGAAACAAGGACAGGTGAGCTAATTCAACTTGTTTTGGCTCAAGCAACACCATTTGTCCATACACTCAATTTAGAAAGGACAAGAGAAAAAGACTTTTTAGTTCCTTATAACTCAATCATTGCAATAGGTGATTTCATAGTAGTTAGTGAAGAAGACATTGTTTAATTTTTTCTAAATACAATTCTATCAGATAGTCTGGACTTTTATTAAATAATTATAGAACCAAATCTTAAATAAGCTTTGTACATAATTAGCTTTAGAAGAAGTATTTATCCCATTTATGTGCAAAGCCTTTTAAATACAAACTTTTAAAAAGTCATAATCAGATAGTAAAATATACTTTGAAAATAAAATGCAAATTATTGGTTTTAACTTGAAGAAAGAAAGCATAGAAAGGTTTGAAACAAAACCAGAAAAAAATAAAGAGCTTAAGCTAGAGATAAAGACAAATATTGATGTGTTAGATATAAAGAGAGAAAGCCTAGAACTCGCAAAAGACAAGGAAGTTATAAGTTTTGCGTTTAATTTTGATGTTATCTATGATCCTAAAGTAGCAGCAGTTAATTTTCAGGGAAATGTTCTTGTTTTAGTAGCATTAGATATAGGAAAGGAAATAATGAAGAAATGGAAAAAGAATGAAATAGACGAACAGATAAGGCTAGCTATTTTTAACACAATCATGACTAAATGTAATATCAGAGCATTACAATTAGAAGATGATTTGGCACTTCCTTCTCATATTCCTTTGCCAAGGCTTGGGCCACAACAAAATCAAAGCAAGAATTATGCTGGTTAAGTTCTTTTTTTAATAAAATCAACTAGATAATCTAAAGTTTCTTATTTAAACTTTATTTTTGATAAAATTTACTATATAATTTAAAGTTTCTTTGTTTACTTCAACAACTTTGTCAGCGTATCTCTCATAAAAAGGCGCACGAAACTCAAAAACCTCTTTTAAATTTCCCCTGAAACCAACAATTCCCCGCGAATTTATATCTTTTATTCTTTTTTCTAGCTCTTCAAAACTAATTTTTAAATAAATTATAACAGCATTTTTTTTCAGATGCTCCATAATTCCTGGAGAAAGCACAACACTACCTCCAGATGCAATGACAGAATTATCAAACTCGAGTTCTAAAATTCTTTTTTCTTCAATTTCTTTAAATCCTCGCTCACCCCTTTCCTTGAAAATTTCAGTTAGTTTTATTCTCTCTAGTTCTTCTATATACCTATCAGTATCAACAAAATTCATACTAAGCTTTTTTGCAAGCTTCTTGCCTAAGGTAGACTTGCCTGAATAAGGCATGCCTATCAATACTATATTCATTTTTCTTCTAATATCCTAACTTTTCCTTTATCAATTTTTAATCTTCCTTCAATAAATAGCTGAATTGCTTTTTTATAGAGTTTATGCTCCTCTTGATGCACTCTTTCTGTGAGTGATTCTAAAGAATCATTTTCAAGAATTGGAACAGGGGATTGTAGTATTATCGGTCCAGTATCTACTCCTTTATCCACAAAATGAATTGTTACTCCTGTGATCTTTACTCCTGAGTTATATGCCTGCTCTATAGCATTTTTTCCTGGAAAACAGGGAAGCAGAGAAGGATGTATGTTCATTATCTTATTTTCATAAGAGGATAATAGGGTGTCTTCCACTATCTTCATATATCCTGCTAAAACAATTAAATTTACTTTATTTTTATTTAATCTTTTCACAATTTCCTCTTCATAACATAGTTTATATGAAAAAATTGCTTTATTTACATAATAACTAGGGATATTATGCTGCTTGGCTATCTCCAAAGCATAAGCATCTTTATTGTCAGAAATTACTGCCACAACCCTTGCATCAATCTCTCTATTTTCACAAGCATTAATTATTGCTTGTAGATTTGTTCCCTTTCCTGAAGCCAAGACTCCTAAATTAATCATTTTTTCAAACGCCGGCGACAGGATTCGAACCTATAAATCCTTGCGGACACATGCTCTCGAGGCATGCTCTTTACCATTCAGACACACCGGCATCAAATGACAAGAAAAATTCATTTATATTCTTTTTTAATCTATCCTTTTTTTGCATGTTTCCACATAAAGTCAAAATAGCCCTTTAATGTTTTTGATGCGTTCTCATCATCAATAATAACTGCTTCAGGAATTTTAGACCATAAAACAATAGCTACCTTATTTGAGTAAATAGTTATATTCGCTGGTGAAATAACTTCTTGTGGGACATACTTTACTTGTGTAAACCTGCTGTATGGTTCTGTTTTTCTTCCTTCTCTTATTAAAATCTTTGCCCTTAACCTTTTCCTATCTTTTCTTGCTACAAATATCTCTGCGAATTCAGGCATCCTATCAGATAATTGCCCTTCAGATCCCATTATTAAATATTCTGTATTTTCCTTGCATGAATTTAAAACGTCATTAAGGACAGTCTTAACTCCAGAATATCCCCTGAACCTTAGGATATTTTCTTTTTCACGCTCAAATTTTTTTAATTCTTTAAGTTGGGGGATTATTAATCTTGCTCTTTCTTGTTTTTCTCTAAAAACTTCAAGAATATTTGAAGGATCCGCAGGTGAGAAAACTTTCTTGTTTGCTTCTATTGTTGAAGAAACCATCCCTTTTTCAATTAATCTTTTTAGTCCATTGTAAGTGCTAGTTCTCTCTAAACTTGCTTCTTTTGATAATCTGCCCGCCCTTGCTCTCCCTATTCTTAGCAATGTAATGTAAATTTTAATTTCATTGTCTGTAAAATCGAGATCTCTAAGTCCTTGTTCTATCTCCATAACTTTCCTAATCTCTCTCAATATATAAACATTATTATTGATGTACAAATTTGTTCAACACCAAAATAAATAGTGGAGAGGGAATATACTATTGTGAAAGCAGGAGGTTAAAACAAAATGACATGCCCAATTTGTGATAGGTTATATTGTGACCATACGCCAGCAGAGAGAGGTCAGAGTGTTGGAGAGATGTTTCAGGACATGTTTTCCCCACACATAATAGACAGTACAGGCAGAACTAGAAAAGTGACTGAAAAAGAGTATGAAAAACATACAGGAACACCATGGAAAAGATATGAGATAAAACCAGAAAATAAAGGGAAGTGAGGAGGTAAAAATGTTGAAAATAAGAAGGCTTGAAGAATTGATTGAAAAAAACAGAAAATTGAAGTTAAAGATAACTGGGAAGTCGGTTGATGCTATGCCAATCTATCCCGAAGTTGAGGTACTACTAACAGTCAGGCACCCTTCATCTTTTGATGGTCTAGAGAACTATACAAAGGGACTGTCTACTGGAGGATATATACTTGGTTCTAGCCTTAAAGCAGATTTCTATAAAATAATAAAAGTGATTGGTGATATACATTGGGACCGCGACGACTTCTCTTATAGATTCGGCGAACAAATAGGAGTAATTCAATTTTATAAAGATATAAAAAGAAAAAGGAAATAGGTTCCTTTTATGTCACACTAATAGGGGTAAAATGGAATCAAAAAATCTTGATCAAAGATTGCAAGAAGAATTTGAAGAACTTCATCTGCAACAGCCACAAAGGAGCAGAATAGTTAATTTCCTTAATGTAGTGAGACAAAGAGATGAAGCAACATATGAACATTCTCTTAGAGTTGGCGCTTTAGGACTTGATATTTCAAAGTATATGCATCTGGACCCTAAAGTATTATTTTATGCAGGCACTCTCCATGATTTAGGAAAGACATTAGTTGATGGAGATATTCTTAGAAAAACAGAAGGTTTTAATGATGCAGATATGAAAATTATAAAAAAACACCCCCTAGATGGTTATCGATTTCTAAAAGGATTAAATGATTTTACTGCAGAGGTAGTTGTAAGAGGGCATTCTCATCAGAAAGATAGTTATCCAAAGTATATTCCAAAACCAAAAGTTCCTTTCTCTGATAATACAAAGCTTATGATCAATTTTTATTCAAGGCTATTAGGTCTCACAGATTTTTATGATGCATTAACCCACAGAACAAACGATAAATTTGGGAAAAATCTTAGCAGCCAAGAAAAAAAGGAATTATTTTTATTGTACAATCAAGACCAGCGAGAGTTAATTGAAAAATTAGTCAAAGAAGGAATCTTTCAGTTTCTTGACCCACTTATAGGGGGAGCTTCATCAAGATATTGGGAAGCAGCTTCAAGAATTGCATTAAGCGACGGGTCTGATATGGAAATGAAACAAAAAAGAATTAGCGAGCTTGGACTTCCAGGACTTGACCTTTTAGTACTTTGTAATAAAGGCAATAAACAAGAGATAGATGAAAAAAGCCTAGAAACAAGAGATTTTATTACTAAATATGGTTCTGTTGTTGCGTGGGCTTCTTCTGGACTTGACAAGGTAGACAAACCAGGAGTTAAGAGCTATGAAGAGCTAGATAATATAGTAAAAAGTCTTGATAGAGAAAAAGATTATAAAATTTTGGCTTGGAGTATGATTGAAGGAGCCCTTGATTCTTATATTGGAAATGCGGTTTCTGATGGAGCAGGAAAATTACTTATAGAATTCTACAAAAAACCTTATTTTACAGATATTACAGCATTGTCAAGGGGCAAATGCGAATCAAATCTTTTGTCCCATCTTTATGTTGAAAACTTTGATGATATAATTATAACTCCCAACAATATCCCAGAGTTAGACGTGAACTACTTAACAAATGAACTGTCTGGTCTTAAGGGCTATTTTGGATTTATTAAAGGTATAAAAAAAGGAGAAAGAGGAATTTATTTTGTGCAACATGAGATAACAAATCCTTTTCTTGATTTATTAAAAGGGACAGATAAATACCACTTTGATCTTGAAAAAAGAGTATTATCAAAATATAAACACTAAAATCTTTTTGAATTTAAAAAGATTTATTAATCTTGCTCTATCCTCAAGAGCATGAGATATATAGTAGGCATTATTAAAAATTTAGAAAGAGATAAAGTTTTGTTAGGCAAGAAAAAAGAAGGAGAACACCCCCATAACTTAGGAGGGAAATGGCATAATCTTGGGGGCAAGATAGAAGGAAATGAAGATCCTGAAAGCGCTCTTAAAAGGGAGATTAAAGAAGAATCTGGTTTAGAAATAAAAATTGAAAAATTTCTCGCTAAGAATATAATTAATCAAGATGAAGTTAACTGGTATGAATGTTCTTCTAATTCTAATGAGTTTAAACTTCCTGAAGATGGAGAGCTTACAGAGCTTAGATGGGTTTATAAAAATTGGGCACACTATTTTTTTGATTCAGAGAATATAAAATTGCTTCCAGAAGAAATTTTGAGATATTTTAATATAGAGAAATGATACTACTTTATATTTTTTAATTTTCCAAATCTATAAACCCTGTCAGCAATAATAAACGTCTCAAAATTTTTTAGATTTTGTTGTAGATACGGGCTTAGAAGCCTTTCTCTTTTTATGTCAGTGCCTTCAATTATAGGCAAAAAGCTTGGCTGAATAATAAGTTTTTTATCTTTCCATTTTCCAAGTAAGAAACACTTGTAAATCTCTTGCTTTGCACCTTCTTGCAAAGAGATCGCAGGATGCTCGTGTCCAATAATTAATATCTTGCTCACATAAATTTCTTTATTAAGTAGAATTTTATCTCCATGAAGTATACATAAATCATCAAAACAGACAAACTCTTTTATCTCTAAATTTCGCTTTTTTGCAAGTGGCTCAAGAATTGTATCATGATTTCCTTTAATAAGTATAATTTTCTTGCATTTTTCAGATAAAAAGTCAAAAATTTTCAAAGTTTCACTCCATTCCTGATTAGAGATTTCACCAAATTCATGTTTTAAATCGCCATTTATAACCACAATATCAATTTTTCCAACAGAATCAAAAATTTTTTTTAGTTTTTCTAGGGTTTCTTTAAATTGTTGCCTTGGAACAAGAATGCCTTGCTTATTTAAAGCATATTCATAACCAATATGCAAGTCAGCGAGTACAAGAATCTTTTTTCTAGCTTTTTTAAGAATTAAAGAAAGCCCCTTTATCTCTATTCCCTTTAAAATTTCCATATTACTTTATTAAAAGCTCTCTTACAACTGTTTCATCTATATTAATAGCATAATTTTTTCTGTCCAAAGCAAAAATAAAAGAGCCCTTTTTATCATAGTTCATTAGTTCAAACATTTTTTCTTTATCAATACCAGAAGGAAACTGAGTTGGCAGCCCATTTGTTATCAGGGCTCTTTTAAGCTCTTCGCGTTTCCCTCTTTTTGCTATTCCTAATCTTTCTCCAAGTTTTGCTTCTTTTGCCATTCCAATAGAAATTGCCTCTCCATGTGACAAATTTGAAAGCAGTTCAATTGCATGGCCGATTGTATGGCCAAAATTTAATACATGCCTGTAATGTCTATCTTTTTCATCTATTTCAACAACTCTTGACTTATTTCTGCAACATTGAAAAACCATCTCATCAAGATCCTCATCATCTTTTTCTATTTTATCTCCTAGCAATTCTAATCTGGGTCTATTGAAAATAAACCCATATTTAATTACTTCAGCTAAACCATTTTTAAATTCATTATCTGGAAGAGTTTCAAGAAATAAAGGGTCTATTAAAACTCGTTGAGGCTGATAAATTGTCCCAAGATAATTTTTCTTTTCTCCAATATTAATACCATTTTTTCCACCAATGCTTGAATCAACCATAGCAAGCAAGGTTGTTGGAACATGCATTAATCCAATACCTCTTTTGTATGTAGAAGCAACAAATCCTGCCAAATCACCAACAACTCCACCACCAAAAGCAATAATCCTTTCTTCATTCGTCCCACTTAATCTTTCTGCTACAATTTTATAGTTTTCAACAGACTTGCTCGCCTCTCCTGCTTCAATAATACATCTTCTTCCCCCAATCAAACACTTATACCTTTCAAAAACATTTTTATCTGCGATTACAAATCCATCAGGAAGCCCATTATTTTGAATGAGGCCTTCTTTTATTTCAATCTCATAACTTGGTTTTAGTCTAACTTTGATTTTCATACAATAAAAGAAGTAGGTTTTATCTTTTTAAATTTATTCAAGTAAGCTATTCAAAAAGCTGGCTTAAAGGCTCTCCATTATTCACCCTATAGATAGCCTCTGCAAATAAGTCTACCAAGCTTATAACTTCTATTCCAGAGTATACTGGCTGTGGGATTGTATCACTGACAAAGACATTATCAAAGCAGCTAGTTAACTTCTCTCTAGCATCTCCGCTGAAAATCCCATGGGTGCAATAAGTATAAACCTGCTTTCCTCCATCGAGCTCAATTCTATTTGCAGCACTTATAAGTGTTTTTCCAGAATCAATTATATCATCCACAATCAGAACATTTTTACCTGAAACATCACCAAGCAGTCTGAATTCTGCGACCTCTCCTGCTGTTTTTCTTACTTTGTAGCCAACAACTATCTCTTCTATTTCTAATCTGCTGGCAAATGCTCTCGCCCTTACTGCTCCACCAGCATCAGGCGAAGCAATAACAATGTTTTCCAGCACTTCAGGATGTTTTTCTTTCAGATAGTCTATTACAACAGGAAAAGCATAAAGATTATCAGCAGGATTTTTGAAAAATCCTTGTATCTGAGGAGAATGCAGCTCAGAGGTTATAACCCTATTTGCATATAAATCAATCATATTTGCAACAACCTTCGCGTTTATGCTTGTTCTTGATTCATCTTTTCTGTCCTGTCTTGCAAACCTGAAATAAGGAAGGACATCTGTTATCTCTTTTGCAGAAGAATTACGCATTGCTTCATTAATCAGGGCAAGTTCTAAGAACCATTCTGCAGCAGGCTTGCTTGAATCATGAATAAAAAAACAGTTAGCCTTTCTTACATTCTCTTTAATTTTTGGTTTTATCTCTCCATCATTAAACCTTTTAATTTCTATCTCTCCTAATACAATATTATCTTCTTTATTTTTTAGTTTCTCATAAACAGAATAAGCAAAATTCCAAGCATTTCCTTGCCTTTCTGCAAGAATAATGCATCTTTCTTCCATGTATATACACTAATGCAAGATTTTATAAATCTTTTCAATATATTTGGTTAGGTAATTAGTAAACCAAAGCTGACCCCTTTGGTGCTAGCAAGTGATAGTCAATCACTTGGCCTTACTAATATAAAAAATGACAAACATAGAAATGCATTTTCATACCAAAGAATCAAGCTGCACATCATGGAGCAGCTGGAATGAAATAGCTGAAGCCATAAAACAATCAGATTTAGACTACTTTTGTATAACAGACCATGGCTCTTTAACAGGCTATATGTACCTCAAAAGCAATTTTCCTGAAATAAGAGAAAAAATATTTCCAGGAATTGAAGTAACAACTCCAAGCCATGGGGATTTTTTAATTTATACACAAGACCTGTGTTTTCTTAACCATTTAGAAAGAAATTACAATCTCAAAGATTTAATTAAAAAATTAGAAGAAGTACAAGACCCCCACGCAATTATCTGGGCGCATCCAAACTCTAATCCTTTTTATGGCACTTCACAAACAATAGACTTAGCTTCACAAATAGCATCATATCTTGATGGAGTTGAAGTTTACAATGGGTTTCAAATAGCACAAGGAAGGAGCGGTTTTGAATATGGCCTTAGGATTGAAGAAGCTAAAGGAAGAAAAATAGCTTTGATAGGAGGTTCTGATACTCATCAAAGAAGGAGTATAAAAAGGGCATACACAGAATTTCCCTCACTAAACTCTCCAAAAGAAATGTTAGACTTCATAAAAAAAGGAAACTGCACTCCAAGATTTAATGAGAAAGAAAATAAAGCATATCTCCTCTTAACCAGCAAAAATAAATAAAAGTAAAATATTTATACTCTTTTTTCTTTCAATAAGCATGATTACAAGTTATTCATGGAGATCAAAAGATCCAAAGCAACTTGAAGCAAAAATAAAAGAGGCAGGATTTGAAGTAGAGACAATAACAAATATTCCGTTTGTACCTAACAGACCCAAATATCCTTTTCTTTCTTATTATCTGCGTGCTAGAGGAGACACAATAGAAGCAAATTTCTATCCAGACAAAGTTGGATTCTGCTCTATAAAGCCAGTTGAATCTAAAAAAGAAGCTTATAATATTATGACTAAAAAAGATTTTGAGTTGCAGGATTTTGCAGACAGAGAATATGGCAAAATGATAGATAAAAGCCCCCTTTTATTAGCAGCTTCAGGAGTACTCATGATGCCTGGGGCACTTCTTGGAATGAATGCATTAAGAGATTTCTATCAAAGTGAGAAAGCATTAACTGTTTATACAGCAACTCCGATAAATAGAAAAGATGTCAAAGCAATGCAAATACAGCCACCAGATGTCAAAACAGCAATGAATTTTTATAATAAAGTAGGCAATGCCTCTGATACATCACTTTTTTCTGCAACATTTTTACCAGCATTATTACTTGGATTTGGATTCACTTCTTTTTTAGGCGGCATACTATCGGGCGTAGCCCCAAACTGGTTCAGAAAAAAGGCTAAGTTTAGCTCTTCTTAG
>JACRHU010000041.1 GCA_016211995.1 Candidatus Pacearchaeota archaeon | reverse complement strand
ATCAATAAATCCCAACCGCATGATCAAGAAAATCATCAGATTTTCAGGATCCCAAAAAGCTGGTTGCCTCCAGCAAAGCTGGAATGTTGAGCTTTTTGCGATGGTTGGCAAAGTCCCGAAGGGTTCAGCTTCGGGTTTATACCCCAATTACCTAAGAAACTTTCTACAGAGCTCAAAAACTCAAAAGATTTAAATATGCCCTATTTCTAGCAATTTTTGAATGGTAAAAAGACTAGGAAGAGAAACAATATTTAATGTATTGAAAGAAGCTAGGGATTTCTATAATGATCCAAAGATTAGAGAAAAAATTAGAGAAAAACTTTCTGAAGATTTGCCATTTAAATTTGATTTAAATTTTTTCTCATTTTATTTTAGAAAAACAAAAACTATTGGAGCTGAAGGAAGCGCTGGGGAGATAAGAGTAAGCGGAGAAGATGAATCAGGCCAGCTTCAGACAAGATGCTTTCTTGGAGCAGAAAATTTTCCTGGACTGGGTGAAGGCTATTCTGTTACGTCTGTTTTACCATCTGGACAAAGGGGCTTTTTTAATGTAATCAAGAATGAAATGGAGGGAGTAGATGCTGCATTACATAACGCAGCAATGGACTTTTCAGTCAATACAATCAATGCAGTAAAAAGAGAAAAGACGGGCCTTTTATCATACAATTTCTTTGATAATTGCCCTTCTCTACAATATCAAACAACACAGAGAATGGCAGAAATGCCAGCACTTTCAGACATAGAAAAGATTGCTAAGAGCATTTCAAAAAAAATAGAAGAAAGAGAGATTGAAAAAAGAACAAGTAATGTTGAAATAGGCATAGAATCTGAGGATAGGATATTTATAAATTCAGAGGGAACTGAAATTATTTATGATCCTGAACTAGCAGCTAAATTAACATTTGGCGCCCGCATTAAATCAGATTTTGGTTCGTTATATGCTTACACAAGAATGTATGAGGCAAGCTGGAAAAGATTGTTTAATGAAAAAAATATTGATTCCATGCTAAACAAATTCTTCGAGGATCTTGAAGAACAAAAAAAAGCAAAGAAAATTCCTGCAGGCCCGTATGATGTGTTATTTTTTAACCATGGATTAGCTACTGCATTACATGAAGCTCCTGCAGCTCACTTATGTTCTTTAACATATTTACTTGATCAATGGAGTGGAGCATTTTCCCCTGAAAATATAGGAACAAAGGTTACGCTTGAGGATATAACTATAGAATCTGACCCAAGAGCACCAGGAAAAGGCAAATGGGGCTACTATGATATTGACGATGAAGGAATTAAATCAAAAAAAGTAGTTCTTGTTAAAGAAGGTAAGCTTACTGGATTGTTGTCAGATAGGGAGAGCGCAAGTAGATTGAAGGTTTATAGACAGAGAGGCAAAGATATTCCATTAATAAGGGCAGAATCAAACGGGCATGGCAGAATTCAGGATCCTTCGAAACCAATTGAACCAAGAATAGGAAATTTGATTATAAAGACTAGCAAGGAAAAAACATTTGAAGAATTAAAAAAAGAATTTTGTGAATTGCTTGTAAAGAGGGGGAAAGAATATGGCCTGCTGCTTGACTGCGAGGCTGGTTCAGTGGGGCCGGCTATGGATGATGAAGGTGAAGAAATTTCAGCAACAACTTGCGTATTAATTCCACAAAAAGCATATATAATCTATCCTGATGGTAAGCAAGAACCAGCATTAAGAAAATTTAATATAACTGTACAACCTCGTGACTTCCTCGGAAAAATTCATGCGCTTGGGGGAGATCCTGTAACTGAAAATCATCTTTGTGGTGCAGAATCAGGTTATATCAGGGCAATGTCAAGAGGGCCTGCAGGTATTGTCCTTGACATGCCAATTGAAGACTGGCGCGAAGAAGATTACAAAAGGTCTATAACTTAAAATAAAGATAACTCAATAAAAAGAATGGAAAAACAGAAAATAAGGTATCCTTTTAATCACCCGACCCCATGGAACATTCTTTCAGGATGGGAATACCCAACTGCTTCACCAAATTGGATTGAGGCAGTAGAATTTGGATTAGTTGTACTTAAAGATGAAGAATTTTCTGAAAAAGAGATAAGAGAGGCAGAACTTGGTAAAGGCGCCTTTATAAGAACAAAACCAGAAATTAAATCTTTCAAAATTTTTAGTGATTATGATTCCAACTTAATAGAAAAAGAAGAAAGATTGGCAAAAATTGCATTTGAGCAAGAACTAATTGATTCAAATCTATCTCCAACACAAAAATCTTTAGAATTATTAAAATTAGAAAAAATTACAAGATTGGCAGGACCATTATACAAATCTGCTGAATCTCATTATGATAAATATGCAATACCTCGCAAATCATTGAAAGCTTTTAATCTTGCTACTGGCAGACCGGTCCTTATAACTGATGGTGAAGGCTATGGCCCACGAGAGCCTAGTAAAAAAGATTTTCTAACTCATATGTCTGTTAATTTATTCCATAATATATTAGACTCAATAATTTATGAATCATCTAGAGAAGAAAAAGCCAGAACTCTATCTAATCAACTGATAAACCTGAGTTTAGATAGTGAAGAAAAATTATATATCCCTTTTATTGCTGCAGCATCAGCTTTATATGATTTTGCAAAGAAATAAATCAGTAAAAACTTCAAATAAAATTTTAATAATCTATAAAATAAAAATAAGTTAGGAACTAGTCATCCAGTTCAACGTCATCAAGCTTCTTCTGCTGTGGTTTCTATAACCTCTGCTTCATCGTCAGGCTGAGCAAGCTCCATTGCCTCTGTGTCTTGGACTTCTTTCAAGATTCTTGCTTCATAATTTTCCTGCTCTTCTTTTTTCTCCTCGAGCTTTTCTTCCTTTACTTTTTTTTCTTCTTCTTTCTTTTCAGCTGTTTTTTCAAGAACTTTATCTTTTCCTTTTTTTGGCATAGGGCGCTTAACAGTGATAGGCAGAATTCCCTGATAAAATTCAAATTCTGCTATCCTAAAAGGATCATAATTGATATCTTCTAGCTCTTTTTTATCCAGTTTAGCAAGAAAAGGAGCATTCATTGAAAGCTGCAATGCCCTTGCTCCGAGAATTCTAGCAATCTCGTATTTTGTGAATTTTTCGCGAATCTCTTCTTTCTTTTTTTCTTCTATGTGTAGCATTTTATACTTATAAGCAGTAAAATTTGATTTTTAAATCTAATTGTTTAAAATTTTGGTTATCATTAAGGTTCAAGCCTTTGAGAAGGCTTTAAACCGCAAAAAGCTTTTGCTTTTTGGGATCCTAAAAATCCTTTTGGATTTTTTTGATGCTGAGCTGTCAATCGCTCAGAACATATT
>JACRHU010000040.1 GCA_016211995.1 Candidatus Pacearchaeota archaeon | reverse complement strand
GTCGAATTTAATTTTACTATTATTCCGAGGCAGAGCCGAGACTATATTTTAGAGGGGGATTTTCCGTTACTCCTTTGAGACTTTCCATAAGTTATAGAAAAATGTTGTAAAAGATTGTGCTAATTCAGGATTCTTGATCGACAAACAAGAAGGTTCTTTACCATAAGTAAAAATTAGAACTCTATCTTTCATAACGTCAATAGCTGAAGGCGTAATTCCTTTTAAAACTCTGACTTTCATATACTTCATTTTCTTAAACAAACGATAATATTCTGTATTTCTATCTGAGAATATTGCTTTACAAGAGACTTTTTTCTTTACTCTTTCTTTATGCCATCTTTGCCATAAAAGATTGTATTGTTTTTCTTTTGACGAGCGAATCCCCATAGCCAGAATTTCATCTTTAGAAGTTAAATCTTCAAGTGCTTCAAAAATAGCAGTTTGAATTCCTTTAAAGCCTTTGAAAAGATTTGTTTCGTATTCTTTTTTTCCTGCTTTCTCAAAGGAGAGTAATGCTGGTAGCTCTTTTATGATTTCTTGCTCTTTTTCTTTGAAGTTCTTCTCTTTTTCATGCAAATAATCCAGAATCCTGTTTGGAGAAGCTGCGCTGAAATACTTTGTTTTTTCTTTAATAATATAACTTGCTAGCCCTTTTTTAATAAGCTTCTCTAAGATCTCGTAAATCTTCCCGCTTGATATTTGAGCTTCTTCAATAATTTTTCCTGTAGTAGTTTCACCTAATTTGAGGAGCGTTAAATATACTCTAATTTCTCCTTTCGTCAATCCAATTTCTTCTAGTAGTTTTTCATTCATGATTTTATTAAAAAGAGAGCTTTATTTTTAAATCTTTCTATTTACACCTCACCAAGTGGGAGATAAGTTATATATACTACAACAGTTATTTCCTATCAGTAGTTAATGGAGAAAAATATGAAAAACTGCGTATATACTTTACCTTGTAAACCAGGTTCAATCTATATCAATTTAGGAAATGATTGTCTAAATGATTGCCGATTTTGTGTTAAGAGATATGGAAGTTTTTTTGGTTATGATTTAAGTGTTGATCGTTCAAGCGATATTTTAAAAATAGTTCAAAAAGGGTTAGAAGATATCAAAACTTTATGCGACAAACCTAAAGAAATCGTGATTTGTGGTATTGGAGAACCATTCTTACATTATGACGAAGTAATCCAGTCATCTAATATCTGCAGAAAATTATTCGGATCTAACACTGCTATAAGGGTGGACACTTCTGGTCTTTGGTGGCAGAAAAATCAGAATTTATCTTTCCTTGATTATATAACTTCTCTAAGTGTAAGTTTAAATGCGGAAACAGAAGAAGTATATAATAGAATTTGTCAGCCAAGAATTCCTAACGCTTATAGAACTCTGCGTTGTTTTTTAGAAGAGTTAGTAAAAGAAAGAGAGAAAAGAGCTTCGCAAGAATTGAATTTTCCTGAAGTAAGATTAACAGTAGTTGATACTTCACAAAAAGAATTTATGCCGCCAAAGAGAAACACCGATCTTAATGAAGATTGTCCTGTTCCAGATTTTACACTTTGTCAAATAATTGCTGATAGTTTAAGATTTCCTTTAATAATTAAAAAGTTATTTAGAGATGTTCATAAAAGTTGCTGGATTCCAAGAGAAATAGAAGAAAAAACATTGAATGGTGAGTATTTAGAAAAGTGTTTAAATTGCAAACACAGACATATTTAAATTAAAAATGAAGGTGAAACAAATGAAAGAAAAATCGTCTAAAAACATTCCCCAAACTCATCTTTTTGTACCAGAAGATTTACATCTTTATGATTTGCCTCAAATTTTTTCTGCATCAGCGACATGGTTAGAATGTGGAATGGAAAACCAGACAGCAACTTTTGATTTGATTATTAGAGACATGCCATCATGTAGAAATTTTTTACTTTTTTGTGGACTTGAAGAGATTATTGAGAGTATTAAGAAATGGAAATACAGCGAAGAAGAGATTGAAGATTTATTGAACAGCAAGATTATTACTAAAAAATTTGCTGAATATTTAAAAAATTTCAAATTTACTGGTACAATTTATGCTATGCCGGAAGGAACTGTATTTTTCCCTGGCGAATCAGTGATAAGAATAACTGCTCCAATAATTGAAGCAAATCTTCTAACAATGTTTTTGATAAATATTGTTACAGGGAATACTAAATTTTTATCTAAAGTTATTCGTCCGGTTATTGCTTCCAAATCAAAAATTTGTTTAGGGGTAGCCGGTCTTAGAGCAGAAAGTTTTGAATCAGCTATAAAATGTGCTAGAGCTTCTTATATTGCTGGTGCTGAGGGTGCAAATTCTGTTCCAGCTTTTGCTCGTAAATATAATTTAAAATTAATTCAACCATTAACAGTTGCCTATCATGCAGTTATTAAATCATTTCCCACAGAATTAGAAGCTATGAGAAAAATGGCAAATTTATTTTGTGGAAAGATAAGTTTAATGGTTGATACTTATGATTTTACACAAGGTGTTAAGAATGCAATAACGGTAGCTAACAAATTAAAGCAGAAAGGTTTGAGTTTATATGGAATTATGATTGATAGCGGTGATTTGTTTAAATTATGTGTTCAAGCGAGAAAAATGTTAGATGATGTTGGTCTTCAAGATGTAAAAATAACTGTTGCAAGTAATTTAGATGAGTATAAAATCAAAGAATTAAATGATAGGAAAATACCTGCCGACGCTTTTTTAATTGCTACTGAAGCAATTGCAGTTCCAGATGCTCCTAAATTAGAAACTGTTTACAAATTAGCAGAATTAAGAGAAGATACAAAAATAAAATACTGTGCTAAATTTTCTCCGGGTAAGGAAAGTTATCCTGGAAGAAAACAAGTTTTTAGAGTAAAGAAAAAAGGTATATTTGAGAAAGATATTATTGGGCATGAAGATGAGAATCTTGGAGAGCCAATTTTAGTTGAAGTAGTTAGAAATGGTGAAGTTGTTTATGATTTACCTAGTTTAGATGAAATTAAGAGCTATGTTAAAACTCAATTAGCCCAATTACCAGAGCGATTTTTAGAAATAGATAAACAACATGAATATAAAGTTGAAATAAGTGGAAGATTATCTGACTTGTTTAAGAAAGTGCAAAAAGAACATAGTTCATAAGGAAAATCCCCCCTCTTTTTTTAGTTTTAAAATTAAATTCGATTGAGCATAACTGAGTTATGTATCCTGAACTTCAGGTTCAGGCAAAGGCTGTTTTAGCCTCTGACCGAAGGGAAGGCACAGCCCGCAGAGTTGCCCCTTGCGCTCTGGGTGGGTGGGAGTAATAGAATAACGAGCCAGCAGGCGAGGGTATTGGGGAAGAGCGCGGGCAATTAGACATAACTGAGTTATGTATCCTGAACTTCAGGTTCAGGCAAGGGCTGTTTTAGCCTCTGACCGAAGGGAAGGCACAGCCCGCAGAGTTGCCCCTTGCGCTCTGGGTGGGTGGGAGTAATAGAATAACGAGCCAGCAGGCGAGGGTATTGGGGAAGAGCGCGGGCAATTAGACATAACGATGTTATGTTTGGTGGGGGTCTAGGGAGCGAGGGTAGAAGAAAATGCGAGCCGCAGCGAGCCATAGATAGTGAGCGACCGTCCCCCACCCGAGCACCGCAACCGCAGTGAGGAGCGCAGAGTTCACGTAGTCCCGCTTATTTTTAGAGAACAGAATCAGTTAAGAGCCCCCACTTTATTCAACTCTATCCATAGAAAGCGCATTTGCCCACATAAAACATTTTTTTAATTATCTGGTTTCATTACTTGAGCATAGCCAGATTGTTCATTGACAATTTGGTAATCGCCAAGCACTACTTTATGGTCTAGTTTTTCTTGTGTTATAAATTCCTCAAATATTCTTTTAGTCAGTTTCAAATTTTCATCATGCGCAGATTTTGCTATAGCTATTCCTCTTTCTCCTGCACCAAGAGGTAAAGATGGAGATAAATGTCGGCTCTCTCCCCCTAAAGCTAAAGTTCCATCAGGATAATAAGTTACAAATCCCCCATCTTGAGTGTTCAGGTGAAGTGGATAATGGTCATGCGAATCGGATGTCAGTCTCTTATATAATAATTCTACCCAAACACTAGGACCATGACCCTCTCCAAAAAATATAATGTTGTTGAGAGTCATTTGTTCTAATTCATTTGCGCGTGCTAGACTATTGTAAAAGTCAAAGACCTCTTGAGTAGTTAAACGAGCAATTGATAAATGGCTTCTATCAGCAGAACTATATTCATTAGGGTTTTTAGGAATCCCTACTCTAAGAAATAGTTTACTCCTTCCTCTTTCATCAGAAGAGTATTTTTCCGGAGTGTACCCTATACCAAATAATACAAAACGTGTTGTTGCAGGCCTATCTGGTAATGTTGTAAAATCAATATTGACCGGCAGCCGGTTTTCAAATATTTCGTGAGGCAATTTATCGTGAGCTCCTGTTCTATAATCCCCAGCAGGTACTCCTCCAACTAGGGGAATTTGTTCAATAACTCCATCCAAAGTATTTCTTATTGTTTCTGATGTCGCCATTTTACATTAACCATATTAATTATTGTTAAGTGGTTACCATGTTTTATTAGGTAATTATTAAAACTTTCTTTTTATTTTTAAGAAATTTACCAAAATATTTATATATTGTTAGTATTATTATGAAAATATGGACAAATTAAACTGGAAAATACTTAGGGTTTTAGATTGGAAGGGGAGAGAGCCAACAAACAAGATAGCGAAAGCAGTAAAATCAAATAAAGACGTTGTTGCTTATAGAATTAAGAAGTTAGAAGAAAAAGGAATAATTGTTCGTTATTATCCTGTTCTTGATATGTATAAGCTAGGGTATAACACTTCTCGTCTTTATTTTGATTTAGAGGAAATTGGGGAAGAGCAAGAAAAAAAGTTTTTGGAATTTTTAGATAAAGAAATGAAAGCTGGTTTAATTTTTAGAATGGATTATCCCTATCGTTACGGTATCTTTTTATGGGTAAGATCAGTTTATGATGTTCAAGATGCTCTGGTAAAAATAAAGAGATGGTTAGGAAAGGCATTGATAAAATATAATCATTCTTTAATTTGTACTTTTAGGCAGTATCCTAAAGACTATATGTTTGGAGAAGAACGTCATGAAACTTACAGAAGTTTAGAACCAGTAGAAATGATTAGTTATGATGAAAATGATTTTAAAATTTTGAAAGAATTATCTAAAGATGCAAGATTATCGACTGTGCAGATTGCTAAAAATCTAAAAATTCCACAAACAACAGTTTCAGCTAAAATCAAGAATTTGGAGAAGAAGAAAATTATACAGGGATATAGAGCAGAAATTGATTTTATAAAATTAGGATTTATGAATTACTTCTTAGAGATTTATCTGGAGACTAACGAAAACTTATCTCAAATTGAATCATGGGCAAATGCGCATAGAAATGTAGTGTGGTTACAGAAAATTATCGGTACTTGTGATATTGAAATAGAGATGGAAGTTAAAGATAGAGTTGAGTTAGAATCTTTATTGAATGAATTAAGAGCGAAGTTTAAGAATATAAGAAAGATTGTGTTTTGGTCGCAAGAATATAAGAAGTTGACATATTTACCGTCGAAAAGTGGGGGCTCTACGTAATAGTAAAGTTTGATTTCTTAAAGCGGGACGGAGTGAATTAAACATAACGATGTTATGTACCCCGAGCTTGCGAGGGCGAGGAGCGAAGCGACGAAGAGTTGATTTTTCCTTCAAGGCGAAGAAGTGAGAATTGAAGTAATTTTGTTAAAATTATCGCCCAGCGAGAAAAATCAATTGGACATAACTCTTATTATGTCCACTTTGGCTATAACCGCGTAATTGTCAGCCATTACTGGCTATTGTCACACCCATGAGCCTGTAACTATTACGTGGGTTCCAAGTGCTCCAGCGGAAATGAGCTTAGAAGAATCAAGAGGTG
>JACRHU010000039.1 GCA_016211995.1 Candidatus Pacearchaeota archaeon | reverse complement strand
TCATAATTTAATTTTGTGATTTTTTTAGTTGGTCTTGCAGCAACTGTAAGTATGACTGGTCTTTTCTGTACACCTTGAACAGAACCCTTAACAATGACATAATCAGAATTTATAATTCCATAATGTGGAAATCCCCCCTTTATATTGATATCTTTTTCTTTTATATTAGCTATATCTAAAATCTTATTATTATACTGTAATCTTGAAAAATAACCAAGCTGGCCCATTAGTGGTGCCCTAAAACTTACTCTTGTTGGAGTCCATGGGCCTAAGCTCCCTGGCCTTCTAACACCCTTTTCTGATTTATGCTGTCTCTTACCTATGCCAAATCTTTTTATAGGCCCTACAATACCCTTTCCTTTTGTTACAGCATGGATATCTGCAATCTGTCCAGCAGAAAAAACATCATTAACAGAAATTCCTTTCTCTACTAATTCTTTCGCTTTTGCAAATTTTTGTTCCAAACTTCCTGACAAACCTATTTCAGAAATATAAGGTGTTTTGTCTCTTCTTGTATAAACAAGAATTGTTATATTATCATAATCTGCTAAATTTATTTTATCAAGAACATCTTTTTTAATTTCCTTAGGAACTTTAATCTTTCTTTTCAACTCTTTTTCATTAGAAACTAAAATCTCCTTCACAACTCTTTTGTGTTTGTAAAATCTGATAGAAAGAATCTTTAATTTTGGGCATTCAATAATTGTTACCGGAACAATCATTTGTTTGCCTTTAGTCATGCTATGCTGTGTATTATCCCGCACAATAGCTGAAAGCATTCCAACTTTATAGCCTATAAATCCTAAAATATTTTGTTCAGAACTAAGATTGCTCCAGTTTACACTAGGCAAGATCTTTTCTGCTCTTGAACGAGGCCAGAACTGTAATGAACCGCCCCTTGGTCTATGTTTTTTTGGCATTTCTCAATATTTTTGTCTGGAGCGCAATTTAACATTTTATTTCTCCAATTAATCCCCTAATTAAAATCTCAAGAAAAACATGCTTTATAAAGATTTCTAAAGTATGCTAAAAGAAATCTTTTTATACCTAGGAATGCTAATAATTGCATGACAAAATCAATTCCCCAAGAATTATATCAAGATCTTTTTGAAGGAAATATCTTAAGTTATGTTGGTATTGAAGAAGAGAATCAGACTAAAGAGATGAAAAGTCTTGGAAAAAGTATAGTTGATTTACTCTATAATATTTCTAAAGGATTTCCAGCAGATGCAAAGACTGCAGAGTTAAAAATGAATCCTGATTCAAGAAGATATAGCCCAAAGCTTATACAAAGGCTAGATGTATTTTATAATGAATTTACTCCGCTTGTTGATAAAGTAATAAAACTTTATGAATCTCAAAAAATTGATAAGATAACTGATAGGATAGATGCAACGCGAGTAGCAATAAATTTAAGAAATCTTGGAACAGTAAGAGCCATTGGTGGAAATCCAAACTATTCATTCCAATCTTATATCGGAATGATCGCTCTGCGAGAAAAAGTTATGAAACCCCTAGAATTCTAAGTTTTTACTAAAATTAGGCAGCAAAAGCCTTCTCAACTAACTTTGTTTTGCCATCAATCTCTATTTTTCTTTTAAGCATACCTTTTCTTTTTGCTTTTTTTCTTATCTCCTCAAAATCTTTTTCTCCAGCAGGCATAATTATATCATTAATCTCATATTCATGCGCAATCTTTATTTTCTTGCCTTCAGGAATATCAAATAAAAAATCGTCTCTTATCTGTTTTTCAAACTTTTTATCAGCTTCAAGTACACAGAACTTATCATTTACTTTTGCATCTCCTTTTCCAGGCTTTGGCAGTTTCTTTTTAATCTTTAGCTCAAGCCCAGGAGCAGAGCAATCAAATAGCATAAAATAAGCAACCTGTTCTAATTTTTTTATTTCCTCTGAAGACATTTCTTTTTCAATTTCAACTTCATAAATTCCAGTTTTCTTTTTTCCAGTAAAGCCAAGAGCTTTAGGGTCATCTCTTGTCATTAGAATTCCAGAAACTTTAATTTTAGAGGAAAGTGAAGCAGCAAGCTCTACAAGATCATTAGCAAGTTCAAATGTTGTTGTAAGCTTAACATTTCCATTAGTCTTAAAATTAATCACAGCACGATTTCCAAAAACTCCTTTTCCAAATCTGACAAATTGTGAATGAATGGCTTCATCAATCTGCCCTTGCCATAACTTTTTAATGAAGTTCATAATGATATTTCAGAAAGATTGTTTTTAAACTTTTCTTTATATAGACTAATAAGATTTATAAAATATCTATTCTTTAATATCCTGACTAAACTAACTTTTCGTCTCTTAAAATGATGAATGACCAATTTTTCAAAAGAAATCTGATTTTTGCACTTCTAATTTTATTAATTATTCTTTCAGTTTTAGTCGCCAAACCATTTTTTAGTGCAATAATCTTTGCTCTTGTCTTAGCATACATATTCACACCAGTCTATAGATGGATAAATAAATACATTAAACATCCTAATCTGACAGCAATAGTACTCTGCACCATAATCTTAATTTTAATCTTAATTCCTTTTTGGTTTCTTCTTCCTCAGTTAATAAAACAAACATTCGAAGCTTATAGGATAATCCAAAATGCAGATATTGTCTCTCCATTAAGAAAGCTTGCCCCAAGATTTTTTATTTCTCCAGAATTTACAAGAGATTTGACAATAAATGTTAATCAAGGTGTAAGCCAGTTAGCAAACTCTTTTCTTAACTCTTTAGGAAACCTAATAGCAAACCTTCCAAGAATTTTTTTACAATTTCTAATAATGTTCTTTATCTTTTTCTTTACATTAAGGGATGGAAGTAAGGTAGTAGAGTATCTTAAGGGATTCTCTCCATTCAAAGAAGAAGCAGAAAAAAAGTTCTTCATAAAGTTCAGAGATATAACCAAATCAGTTATTTTTAATATGTTTGTTGTAGGTTTACTGCAAGGTATACTTATAGGGGTAGGCTATTATATCTTCAAAGTTCCACAACCTTTGTTCTTGACAGCTGTTTCTATGTTTTTTGGAATCCTTCCTATTATTGGGCCATGGGTTATATGGGCCCCAGTTGCAATAGGAATGATAATCAACGGAAATGTTAATGGAATTTATCTTGCTATTTATGGATTAATAGTAGTAGAACTACTTTATCAGCTGCTTATAATATACTTCTTTAAAAGAATTTCAGGGGTTTCTCCGGTAATTGCATTAATTGGAGTACTTGGTGGATGGTATTTATTTGGAATAGTAGGATTTGTTATTGGACCTTTAATATTAAGCTATTTAATCTTGTTTTTAGAATTTTATAGAACTAAAAGATTGCATGAACTTTTTGGCGAATAAAAAGCATAAATCTAAAAAATATCTTTAATCTTAATAATAGTAATAATTAAAAATAAGGGTCCTTATTATAACATAAAAGGTGAAAAATGTTGCTAAAAGTTAAATTCCTAAATTTAATGGCCGGACGTCCAGTTGCTGTTTTGCACGAGAAAACAGCTTCAAGATTAGATGTACATGTTGATGAAAGAATTTTAATTAAAAAAAGAACAAATAAAATTATAGCTGTTGTTGATCTTGCTTCTGGATTACTTCAAGAACATGAAATTGCTGTTTCAGCAGAAGTTATACAAGCTTTAAAACTAAAAGAACATGAGCATGTGGAGATAGCCTCAACTTCAAGACCAAAGAGTATAGACTATATAATAGAGAAGATGCATGGCAAGAAGCTGAATTATACCAAACTTGTAGATATAGTATTAGATATAGTCAACAATGCATTAACAGAATCTGAAATCGCATATTTTGTTTCTGCTGTTTATATGAAAGGCATGGACCTTGAAGAAACAGCTAATTTAACTAGAGCAATGGTTGAAACAGGTAGAACTCTTAACTTAAAGAAAAAGATGATTGTAGATAAACATTGCCTACCTGCTGAAATTCCAACAATTGTTAGAAATGATGGTGCTATAAAGGTAGAGAGTATAGGCAGTATAATAGATAATATATTTCATAGATGCAAGCCAACTGAAATACATAATGACGGAGAGGCAGATTTTACAAATAAAAATCTCAATAATTTACAAGTAATGGTCCATAATAATAATGGTGAAATAGAATTTGCTCCTGTTTCAGCAGTTTACAGATTGTCTTCACCAGAATATCTAAGAGAAATTACTCTTATCGGAAATAGAAAAATCCAGATGACTGAGAATCACACAACTTTTGTTCTAAAAGAAGGGGAGATTAAAAATATTATGGCTATGGATATAAAAAAAGGAGATTATATTTTAGTTCCTACAAAATTTAAGGGAAGGAATATTAACGAAATTTCTTTAAAGACAGATTTTTATAGAAACCATAAATATAAAAAGATAAAAGAGAAATTAATTATAACAAAGGAATTTATGCGCCTTCTTGGTTATTATATTTCAGAGGGATTTACAAACTCACAAGGAATTTTTTTTAATTTTGGCTCCCATGAAAAGGAATTAATAAATGATACACAAAAATGCATAAATTCTGTATTTGGAATTAATTGCACGATAAATAAGCCACATAATACAGCGATAAGAGTTTCTGTATATAGTCAGATGATTTCTGAAATTTTTTCAAAGAGAATAAAAGCAGGCAGTAATGCTTTGGAAAAGAGAATACCTTCCTTTATCTTTGATGTCTCAGATGAAATGAAAATAGAATTTTTGAAGGCGTTATTTAAAGATGATGGCTATAGAAGAAGAGGGTACGAGGCAATTTATGTAACTTCCTCAAAAAAACTTGCAACTGACCTACAATATTTCCTCTCTTTCCTTGGAATTTCTGTATCTTTTCATGTAATTAAAGAAGGTGAAAGAGAATTTCCTCTTCAAAATGGCACAAAATATAAATCTAAAGTTAATGAATTATATCATATTTATACCCAAGCGAGAGAGATATTTGGAGGAAGACAGAAGGATAATGCTGCATTTATAAATCTCCTTCCAGTAAAAGAATTGGGAGAGATAGATACAAAATCTATTGGTTGGGAATTCAGAAAGAGGCTTAGAAATCAGAAATATATTACAAAACAGAAACTTAAAAGAATTATAAAATATATTAAGTCAGAAGATATAAAGAAGATAATTAATGGCTCTACTTCTGTTCTAAAAGTTAAAAATGCAGTAAACATACCTTCTAATTCAAAATATGTTTATGACTTCAGGGTAGACGGGCATAATAGGTTTGTTGCAGGAACTGCTCCAATGTGCATACATAACTCTATAGGTGGAATAGCTGGAAATAGGACAACTCCTATTATAGTATCTATATGTGCTGCAGCAGGTCTGATAATGCCTAAGACTAGCAGCAGAGCTATAACCTCTGCAGCAGGAACAGCAGATACTATTGAGACAATAACTAATGTTGAGTTCAGTATTGAAGAGATAAAAAAAATTATAAGGAAAACAGGAGCCTGCATGGTTTGGGGTGGTGCTTTAGGACTGGCTCCAGCAGATGATAAGATTATACAGACAGAAAGGCTTCTTAATCTAGACCCAGAAGCGCAGTTAATAGCAAGCATTCTAGCAAAAAAACTTTCTGTTGGTGCTACACATATTCTTCTGGACATTCCATGCGGAAGATCAGCAAAAGTTACAAAAAAACAAGCTCTCAAATTAATAAAAAGATTTAAACAAGTGGCTAAAAAACTCAAGCTTAATGTTTCATACTATCTGTCAAATGGCGAACAACCAATTGGAAATGGAATAGGTCCTATACTTGAAATGATTGATGTTTTACATGTATTAAGACAAGACAAAGAAAGGCCATTGGATTTAGAGAATAAAGCATTGCATGTTTCTTCTTTAATCCTTGAAATGACTGGAAAAGCAAAAAAAGGAAAAGGTCTGCAATTAGCTGAAAAAATTTTGAAAGAAGGACAAGCATATAGAAAGTTTTTGCAGATAATCAAAGCACAAGATGGAAAAGAACAAGACTTTTCAAAAAAACTTAAAATTGCCAGATTGAAAAAAGATATGCTTGCAGAAAAGAGTGGAGAAATAAAAGAAATAGATAATAAAAAAATTTCAGCAATTGCGAGAGCAGCAGGATGTCCTGCAGATAAATCAGCAGGAATTTATTTATACAATCATGTTGGAAAACAAGTTAGAAGAAAAGAAAAATTGCTTACAATTTATGCAGAAAACAAAGACAAACTAAGAGATGCCGTTGCAGCGTTTCATTACTTAAAGCCCATTTTTATTGAATAAAAATCAAAAAAACCAGTTAATGGGTTTTTAGGACTTCAAGATTTTTAAATCTTGATAGTTGTCAGAAACTTATGTTTCTGAAATGCTAATCATGAAAATCATAAATTTTCAGGAACCTAAAAATCCAAAAAGATTTTTATGTAAATATAAAATATTTTTTTCATAAGATAATTTTTTTTAAAACACTATAATGAAATATTGTTGCATAATCTTTAAAAATGAATTGAAACCGAAAAGTTTATAAAGACTATTTCAATTTATTTAATATTATCATTATAAAAAGGGGAAAATGAGTCTGTATCAGTTTTTAAAAAACAAAAGGTCAATGACCCTAATAGGGGGAATTTTATTACTTCTTGCAATTTCTATTTTGGCTGTTTATGTGTTGCCGAATATGATGGCTGCAATAGACAAAAATGTTAATAACCAGATTGCAGGAAATGTCACAGCAACTTTGCTTTCTAACACAAGCTTTGCAGAAGATAGCACTGTTATGATTAATTTTTCTCTTAACTTGCTGAACACTTCAATGAATATTTCTTCTATTAATGTTACTATTCCTGCTACAATTAATCTAAGCGCATATACTGTTAGTTTAGGCCTTACCACTGATAATTTTACAAATGCAACAGGAACTTTCAGAAACGTTACAAATGCAAAAGGACAGGCGATATTAATATGGGAAAATTTAACTTCTTCTGGAAATAAAGGATGGCTTATTAAAGGAGGCCAAACAAAATCTTTCTGGTTTAATCTAACAGCAGACAAGCCAAGAAATTTCAATATAACTGTTTATATTAATGTTACAAACCAAACAGGTGGTGTTGATAATGAAACAGGTAGTGTAGATGGAACAGGTGAAAATTTATTTGACTTTGGTATGAACAGCACAAACTTCACTATTGTAGTTAATGATACAACAGCTCCAAGTTCAGATGTTTTTGTTGATTTAATGGGAGCAGATTCTAACACTCATTTAATCCTTGCTAACGCAACACCTTGGATAAATGCTACAAAATCTTTGAACATCTCATGCAACTTTACAGATAATTATAATGTAACGCAAGTTCAAATTTATGGAATACCTGCAACTCCAACATTCAGCGTTGCAGGAGCTCCATTTTTAATTAATCAAACAGTTGCTGCTTTTGGCTTTAATGCAACAGCACTTAATATTAATAATACTGGTTTATCTGGAATAGATACAAGTGCAAATGCAACAAATTACTCAATGGTGAGAAACAATACTATTCTAACAACAGGTAAATACCTCTATTATTGTACTGTAACAGACAACGCCTCAAATAAAGCAAACAGTACAATTGAGCCATTTGAAATTACAGCATGGGATGTAGGCGGAAGTGTGCAGAATTCTACTTATAATAATGAAACTGGAGTGAATGTAAGTATATATGAGTTTGTTATGGCATCGGGGGGGCCTCCAACAGAAGTTTTAATTAATTCTATAAATTCCTCTGCAACGCTTGGTTTATTCAATTTAACAGAGATAAGAGGAAATCAATCAAAACCATCTGGCGCTGCTCCTGGGGCAGGGAATTATTCTACACAATATAAAATTAAACTTCTTTATTACACAAATATGACTTCTACTAATATAACTGTAACAGAGATGGGGCCTTTCTTCCCACCTATGCCAAAAGAGCCAATCCTTTTCGGAATGAATAATTCAGTGTTCTATACAAAAGATGCAGTAAGCTTCAGATTATGTGCATTTAATGACTCTAATGCTTCAGGAGGATACGAAGCAGGATTTAATTACGAAATCTCAGATGATTCATTAGGTTATGGCGTCGCTTATTCAGCTCCACAAAATGTAACTTGTAACACAACAATCGCTGTTCCTCAAAACAGAAGCTATACAATAAGCTTTATGAGAATTCCTAACTTTTTCAACGGAACACAAGGCAATGCATCTGCACCACCAACACCACCCCAATCAATACAATTCACAAATTTAACATCTTACTCAAAAGGAAAAATAATTGATGTAATGAAAAATCTATCAGTTTCATTGTATTTTGTTAATATAACTGTTAATTTTACAGGGAATAATACTGTGTTAAATATATCCAATGTATCTGTTTATCTTGTGCCGCATACTGGTTTTATTACACCAAATTCAGCATTTCCAGTATTATATAAAACTCTCGGTGGATGGGCCAATGTTTCAGTTTCAAATAGTTCAATAGGAGATTTAAATTTCTCAAATAAAGATAGTAGTGTAACCTTTAAAGTACTTGGCTCTTCAAGTGGCATAGAGTACTTTGTTATTATCTCTGCTAACGGAACAAGTGATGCATCTGGCTGGATGGGAAATTTCAGTGTGACAACAGCAAATGTGTCTATGAATGTTACAGCAACAAGATTAGCAGGTTGGTTTGAAGGTGAAAATAGAACAGAGTATATAATTAATCTAAAAAACTCATCAGGAAATGCTTTAACTTCAGTACAAAATGCCGAATTACAAATTAAGGATCCAAATTTTGGAACAACAAGGTTTGTTGGTTTTAGTGTTAACTCAACCGGCTCATTTAAATTCCCAATTTTAAAGAACTCAACATGGGCAAAAGTAAGAGCATTTACAGGAGATTCAGCACCTGTTGAATGGGTTATTGATTTAACTCTTAATCAAAGCAATGTTACATTAAATGCATTCAGGCCAGAACAGTTCGATCCAAATGGAAATGGCAGTAGGGGTAATTTGACAAGTGGAGTTACAATTGCATTCTATAAAATGACAACTGCATGCAGCATTCCATATCCTGATGCATCTTGCAAATTCAGTTCAGCAACTGCATCACAAGACGTAGGAGCATTTAATCCAATGCAGGCAATGCTTGCAGGAAAATCAAATGTTATGGTTAATATTTCAACAGGGGTTACAATGTATTTTATAGGAGTGGATATGCTTTCTTCAGGGCCTCCGGACATGATATTATCACAGAATGCAAGCAACCAATCAGTTGGAGCAAGTTCTGCAAGTAGTGTCTTCAGATTTGGAAGCATGGCTCCTGATGTAATGGATAACGTATGGGTAGGAGTTCCTTATGTCTCAACAGTAACTCCTGACAGTTCAACATTTACATTTAGCTTAACAAGTTTATTCAATAGAACATGGGGTAAAGTATGGGATTACAGGTACAATACATCAGCACAAGTTCCTGATGAATATGTAGATTATAATGTAACAATGCTTGGAGCAACAGGAATTACATGCTCAAAAGATAATTGGACTGATCAGGATTGTTATGTGAATACAACTGACGATAAATTATGGTTTAGATTGCCTCACTTTACAGGCACAGAACCAACAGTTACAGGAACATCAACAGCAGGTCCAGGTGGAGGCAGTGGTGGTGGCGGAGGCGGTGGCGGAGAAAGCAAGCCAGTCACTCACTCATGGACAAAAATTACACCAGGAGTAGCAACTATCGCTCATATAGATGACTCTGCAATAGGATTAAAGCAAATACAGATTACAGTTAAGAATCAAGCAAATGCTGTAAGCATTACAATAACAAAGTTAGCCGGTCAACCAGCAACAATAGAGAAAACAATAGAAGGCCAGGTTTACAAGTATATGAGAATAGACAAGACAAATTTAACAGATGATAACATAGACAAAATAATAATTAAGGTTATGGTTGAAAAGTCATGGATAAAAAACAAGAGTTTATCAAAAGATAAACTTTCTGTTTATAGATGGGATGACACAAACAAAGTATGGCAGGAATTAAAGACAACAGTTGACACAGAGGATTCAACATATGTATACCTGAATGGAGAAACAACAAAACTAAGCTACTTTGCTATTGCACAGTCAGGTGGAGCTATAACCCCACTAACCCAACCAGAATTATGTGGAAATAGCGCAGTAGATAGCGGAGAAAATTGTGCTAATTGTCCTTCAGATGTTAAATGCCCAACAGGACAGGAATGCAAGAATGGAGTATGCACAACAATATCAACAGGAGAACAGCCAAAGAAAGGCTTAAGCTGGGTATGGTGGACAGTTGCAATAGTGTTAATCTTAATAATTGTGTTAATAATAGTTACAAGAAGAAAAAGATAATCTTGTAACTTCTTTCTTTTTTAGTCTTTCTATATAGTCAGAGAAGTAGGAGCAAGTAAAATTCAATCAATTGACATTGATTGCCATATATCTGATTTATCATTAACAACTTAGATTAATAAAGAAAATTTTATGTCAGAAATGCATTCGAAAACTGCATTCTTCAGAATGCAGATGAGCATTTCTGAGCATCCTAAAAACCAACAAACCACACTCTTTAGAGTGTGGTAAAACTAAAAGGTTTTTATGATTTTAGCAACAAGAAGGTTTAAAAAACTCTTTTTTCTTTCTTTTTAATGAAAATCTTGTTGATACAGCCAAATTACAGAAAGGTCTACTCTTATGCAGGAACTAAGGCAATGACTCCTATCTTTCCACCATTTGGTTTAGCATATATTGCAGCTGTTTTGAGAGATAATAAAATTCCAGTAAGGATTTTAGAAGCAAATGCAAATGATTTAAGCTATTCTCAAATAACTGAAGAAATAAGAAAGGAAATACCTGATTTTATTGGGATTACAACTACAACATGCTTATTTAATGAGGCAAAAAAGCTTGCAGGACTAGTAAAACAGGTTAATTCAAAAATTAAAGTTATTGTAGGAGGAATTCATCCAACCTCTCTTCCAAATGAGACACTCAAAGAATGCAATGACATAGATGTTGTTTGTAGAGGAGAGGGAGAATTTACAATGCTTGAATTAGCTCAAGGCAAGAAACTTGAGAGAATAAAAGGAATAAGTTACAGAAAAGGCAAGAAGATTATCCATAACAAAGCAAGAGAATTAATTCAGAATCTTGACATCTTACCATTCCCAGCAAGAGATATGCTGCCTATGAACGCATATTACAGCGCAGGAGCCAAAAAATTGCCATCTGATTACATCCTGAGCTCAAGGGGCTGTCCTTATTCATGTATTTTTTGTTTACATCCAGATACAGAAATTATGACCAGTGAAGGGCTTATTGCTATAAGTAAAATAACAAAAAAATATAAAGTCCTAACACACACAGGATTTTTTCAAGATATTAAAAAAATTTTTATAAGACAATATAATGAAGATATGTTGGAGATAATAACCCCTTACTTAAATAAAAAAATAAGAATTACACCAGATCATAAAGTTTATGTTTTTAAAAAAAATATCATTCCAAAAATATGTAAGCACATTGGCGGGCATGAGTGCAGAGGTTATTCAAATTATTGTGATAAATGTAAAACAAAAGCTTATTTAACTTATAAGCCAAAATTAATAAAAGCTTTATACATAAAAAGAGGAGATTACTTAGCTATTCCCATCCCCAAAGAAAGATTAGATATAAAGGAATTAATTATTTTTGATATATTAAAAAATGTAAAAAAACAACATAAAATTTCAAAACACCATTATAGAGAAATTGTTGAAAAAATAAAAAAGTTCTCAAAACAAGGGTTATCTACAAGACAGATTGCTCAGAGATTGGGTATATCAAAAAGTTCTGTTCACACCTATACAAAAAAAGATTATAGAGCATGTTATAATATAAAATTAATAGAGAATAATGGAAAAATAGGATTTTCTCATTCAAAACCAATTCCATCAAAAATAAGAGTAGATAATGATTTTTGTCGTTTGGTTGGATATTATCTTGCAGAAGGTCATACAACCTTTTCAAAAAATAGGCCGAATTCAGGTTACTTAGGTTTTACTTTTAATAGGAAGGAAAAAGACCTAATACAAGACGTTATAAATTTAATGAAAAAAATCTTTAAAGTTAAGCCATCTCTAATTAATAATCTTAAAAACAATACAGTACAAATTGTCTTTTCTAGCAATATTATAGCTTCTTTATTCACAAAACTTTTTGGTAAGGGCTCTCAATACAAAAAAATTCCAAATTCTTTTTTATTTTTACCAACGAATAAACAAAAAGAATTATTTAAAGGTTATTTTATGGGAGATGGTAATCTAAATAATTATAACTTAAGATTTACTTCTATTTCAAAACAACTTATTGATCAATTCTTTTTTATTTTATTGAGATGTGGAATATTGCCATCTTATTATATAAGACAGACTAAAAAAATAAAAAAAAGTGAATATTATGGAAGAACAATTACGGCAAAACATATATCACATGAAATTGTTCTTCGTGGTAAGAATATAGATTTATATCAATTACTCGGACTGAAATCACCATATCTTAACATAAAGTCATATAAATCTGCTATTATAAATAAAAATTATATATTTATCCCAATAAAAAACATTAAAAAGAGAAAATATATAGGCAATGTTTATAATTTATCTGTAGCTAATGATAAATCTTATACAGCAAATTATTTTGCGATAAGTAATTGTGCAGACCATCTTGTTCATGGCAAAAAGTTTAGAGCAAGAAGTGCAGAAAATGTTGTGGCTGAAATAGAGTTGCTTATTAAACAATATGGGATTAAAGAGTTTGATTTTATCGATGATAATTTTACACTTTTGAAAGAAAGAGTAGAAAAAATTTGTAATCTAATGATTAGCAAAGGGCTGAACAAGAAAGTTATATGGAGATGTTCCAATGGAATCAGAATTGATAGAGTAGATTTTGAACTTTTAAAGTTAATGAAAAAAGCAGGTTGTTATATGCTTTCATTAGGAATTGAATCTGGAAATGAACAAATTTTAAAGAATATAAAAAAAGGCATAAATTTAGAACAAGTAAGAAGAACAGCAGAATGGTGCAATAAACTAGGAATTGAGACTAGGGGTTTATTTATGCTTGGAAATCTAGGAGAAAACGAACAAACAATGCGAGATACAATTGAATTTGCAAACTCTTTAGATTTAGATACAGCAACATTTCATATTACTGTTCCTTTTCCAATGACCGAGTATTGGGAGATAATAGAAAAAGAAGGCAAAATAATCAAGAAAAGCTGGACTGATTTTATTTCTTATGGCAAAGTAACTTTTTTACATGGTTCTTTAACTCCTGAAGTTCTTGTAGCAATGCAAAAAAAAGCTTATCATGAGTTTTATATCCGTTTTGAGTATATACTAAGAAGAATAAGAAAAATACGCGGATTGAGAGATATAAAAATGATGATTAAAGGAGCTTTAGGACTTTTAAGCTCAAACTATTAATTATGTCAGAAATGCTTTATCATTTCTGAGCATCCTAAAATTCCAACAAACCAACACTTTTAAGTGTTTGTAACAATCAGGAATTTTTTGATTTAATAGATTACTAAGAGAATTATTATATTTTGTAATAAATTCAAACTATTAATTATTTTTTAACTTTTTTCTTTATCAAGCCAGCAGCTATTGATTATTTTCTTACTTTCTTTTTAATTAGTCCTGCAGCTGTTTTTATAGCAAGATATGTTCCGCCAATAATCATAATAGGAGCAATCATTACAGAACCTATTGCCGCAACTGAAATTCCTGCTGCAGCAAGCAATGCTTTATCTCCTGTGCTTAAATATGCAGCAACTTTGTCTTCTACTGGTCGGGGATTTTCTGAAGAATCCATTTCCAGTATGATATTACCTTTTTGGAAAATTCTTATCCAATTAACTTCTTCACTTACAACAATCGCTGTAGAATTTTTAATAAAAGCAGTTGTACCAGAAGCAGCAGCATGTTTTGTTCCATACCCCTTTACTGCTTTACTTTTCCTAAGCTTTGCGCCATAGGCAATTAATTTTCCAGTATCAGAAATTATTACAGCACCGTCGAGAGTTGCCAGTTTTTCTATAACTGCATCAATTCCTTTTTCATCTAGTTGATAATCTTTTACAATATCTGGGTAAAGCAAATCATATGCATTCTTTAATTTTTTTTCAGGTACAATTAAAAATAGCGCTCCTTCTTTTTTTCTCGCAATTTGTTTTGCGATTACTAAAACTTTCTTATAAACTTCTTTCTTTTTCATATTTTATTAAGGCAATTTTGTTTTTTAAATCTTATGAATCAAAAGGCTTTGCACATAAATGTGTATAAATTCATATTGTAAAACTAATTATGTGCAAAACCATATCTAAAATTAAAACGCCCGGAACAGGAATCGAACCTGTAAATCCTTGCGGAAACCAGCTCTATTGTAGTTTTCTTCTTTCCTATCTCAAGGCTGGCGCCGTACCATTGGGCCATCCGGGCATAATCATATTTGAATTAGAAAAAAAGACTTTTTAAGTCTTAACTTTTACTATCTCTCTCTTCTTCAATAAATCTATTTACAAAATTCATAAGCTCTTTAGGATTAAAGGGTTTTGTAATATACATATCACAACCTTTTTGCCATCCATCATATATATCTTTATCTTGGGTTTTTGCAGTTAACATTATTGCTCTCAGAGTCCTGATTCTTTGATCTGGATTATTCCGTATTTTTTCTAATAATCCATATCCATCGAGCTTTGGCATCATTATATCTATTATAGCCATATCATAAGTTCTTCCGCTATTAATAGAATTTTCTATCTCTTGCCATGCGTCCTCTCCATTATAAACAGATTTTGTCTCATAACCCTCTTTTTCTAAATGTATCTGGACAAGTCTGTTAATATTCCTTTCATCATCTGCAATAAGAATCCTTTTCTTTTCGACTTTCTCTTCGATACCCATTTTAATAATGAAGAGATAAAGAATATATAAATATTATTGTAATCCAAAACATTTAAGCCATTATAGGTATGTCCTATAAATATTAGAGTAACAAAAATAATTAAGCCATTATAGGCATGTCTTGCTTGATTTTATAAATTTTTTTACATTTAGAACATTTTAGAGTATTTCTAGTTTTATTATACTCTAAAGTTCCCTTACATTTAGGACAACATAGAATTTTCAATAAATTTGAATTAATCATTTTTCTTAGATTCAAAGAAGATTCTTTCTACAACTAAGTGAACTCTTCGGTCTTTATGAAAAAAACAGAAATTACTTCTGTTTTTAGCATCCTAAAAATCATTTTATGATTTTTTTGATAAATAAAAAACTCATCCGAAGAGTGCACTAAGTCCTTCTGCAGCTGCTTCTGCTTTCTCTTCTTCTTTCTTTACTTCTGCTTTGGCTGCTGGTGCTGCACTTGAAGCTGCTGGCATTGCTAGAGATTCGCTCATAGCCTTGTCTATGTCAACGCCTTTCAATGAAGCGATTAATGTCTTAACTTTTGCTTCATCTACTTCTGCGCCTGTTGCATGTATCACTTTCTTGATGTGGTCTTCTGTTATCTCTTTTCCTAACTTATGCAGTAATAAAGCCGCGTATATGTATTCCATTTTTCCTCCTATACATTTAATTGTGAATTTAATGATGTAAACTGCGCATTTGCCTTTGCAATTAGTAATGAAATAGTTTCCTTGCATGCGTAACTCATATTAAATGCAAGATTGAATGCGTTTGATGCTCCTTTCTTCAACTGATTTTCAACAGCTTCTTTATCTATTTTTATTCCAGTATATATTTTTTTATCCTTGCTTGAGTATATCGCTATTGGTTCTAATCCAATTGAAAATGGGGAAATTTCAAGTTTTCCAAGAATGCTTGCAGTGTTATCATTTATTTTCTCTCCCTTCCTAACAAGTATCTTATCATCCTTAATTGTTATCTTTCCGCCCTCTATAGCTACTTTTAATCCAACACTACCTAACTCAGAAATCATTGGCCCAGCAGGAAAATCTGTTGGTCCAGAAGATATATGGATATCTTCAATAGCTACTTGTCCTGCTTTTGCTTTTGCAGGTGTCCTGTTCTCTGCAAGTATTGAAGCTAATTCAAAAGGGTCTGTATTTGAAAATAAGACTACACAGTTTTCCTCAACGTATTTTTCTAATTTCTTAACTTCTGGTTTTTTTTCAGCACATTTTTCAAGGCTAAGGACCATTACCTTTTTCTTTACAGCCTTTATCTCTCCCTTATCCTGCAATTTTTTCCTTATTCTCTGAAAATCTCTTGCAGGAATGCTTTTTACAGAAGAGATTATTATAGTATCATTATTTAAGACTAGTTCAACTAGCTCTTTGAACATTCTTTTCTTCTTTTCTGATATTTTTTTTGCCATTTTATAACCTTCTCACTTTTGCTGGTTTAGACATTGTTAATTATAACTTCCTTACTTTTGCTGGTTTAGACATTGTTAATTATAACTTCCTCACTTTTGCTGGTTTAGACATTGTTAATTATAACTTCCTTACTTTTGCTGGTTTAGACATTGTCAATTTGAGCATAACACTCTTTACATTTTCTTTTTTCTTTGGCAGAGCAGCGACAAATGCATTATAAGCTGCAATAGCATTATCTGCTAAATCTTCATCTTTCATATTTTCTTTACCTATCATTACTTTGATGCTAGCTTCTTTTGTTTTCATTCGTATTATTTTCTCAATCTTTTCTTTTACAGCATTAATTGACCTTTCATCATCATTTGCAAGTATTCCAAGTTGGGGCGAAGGCATTTTTCCTGCAGGTCCTAAATACCTACCAAATGTTGTAGCAACAGCAGGCATCAAGCTTGCTAGTGAAACAAAAAAGTCATAGCTTCTTACAAGTCTTTTCACATCTTTTTTATCCTGATATTTTGGAAATTCTAGTCTTGTAACAGTTAAATCAAAACTTCTATTTGGCTTCTCAAGAAATGCACATATTTTTTTATCACTTGTTTTATGAGGCAACGTAACAAAAATATTTACTAATTGAGTTTTTAGATCAAAATCCTTTTGATTTATAATTAAGTCTACACTTTGTGTAAAATTTCTTTTTTCTTGTTTTTTCAATTCATGCAATGCTTCTATAAACTGTTCTTTGATTTTAACCTCCTACCTATGCGTCTGACCAAGAAATTTTGGCTTTAACGATGTAGTGTGGTAAAAACATCACAAATTAAGCATTTATAAATCTTTTTCTTTCTTATTTCCTATCAAGCTCAGAAAGATATTCTTTAATTCTCTCAATCATTTGTGGAAGTAAAAACTTTTCAATTTTTTGTTCAAAAATCTCAGAAAGAGAAGCAAATTCAGTCATTCTATAGCTATTTGTTCTTTTTTCAATAATCATTGAATCACGAAGTCTTTTCAATTGCCTTCTTATATTAGAATCAGCAATACCTTTTAATTCGAGCCTTCTCTTTTCTCTCTCACTTACTACTCTTCCTTTTATTTCGTCACTTGTAAGCTCTTGTTTTTCTTTAGCAGCTTTATTTAAAATCATTAGAATATCAACAATAATGTCTCTGCTATCTCCTAACTGAAGTAGGCCAAGGCTTAAACAAATTTTCTTTACAAGCTCTCTTTCTTCAAGCTGATAAGGTTTTTCATATCTTCTCAAAATTAATTCGTTTAGCGGTAAATCTTTTATCATCTTCTTATATTATTAAATAATATACCCTAATTTATTAAATCTTTCCATTAATACAAAAATTTATATATCATGCATAAAATACAATTTAATGGAATTAGTAGCTTTATTAGGGACAGGCAAAGGCACTTGGGGCCAAGTCTCAGGATTGATTAAACAAGGAGAATGGGATAAAATCTTTCTCGTGG
>JACRHU010000038.1 GCA_016211995.1 Candidatus Pacearchaeota archaeon | reverse complement strand
GGAAGTTAAAGAAGGCAAGCTACACATACAACATGTCAGTAGAGCAGATTCTGTTAAGCTTATTCGTGAAGCAAAAAAATCTTTACAGTTTACTTGTGAAACAGCTCCTCACTACTACTTATCAAAATATCAGCTAAACCCTTGTGAATCAGGAGAATATCCTTGCCCTTACAGAAAAGAAACAAAAAAACAGGTCGCAGTTAATCCTCCTATTGGAAACTGGGGGGATTCTTTAGAAATAAAAAGGGGATTAGCAGATGGGACAATTGATTGTATTGCAACAGACTATGCCCCTGAACCTCATCCACGAAAAACAGGTATAGCGTGCTTTGAAAACTTATTTAATTCAGAGCTAATTAAGGAAGGCTGGTTAAGTGAAGAGGATTTTTATACAAAAATAAGTGGGAATCCAAGAAAGATTATTAGTAAGTAGAATTACTTGAAAGGTTCTAATGAAACTGGTTCAACTTCTTCTCCAAGAGAGTAATCAAATATCCTTTCTAACTGGCCCCCTCTTGATTCTTTTGCTCTATCTTCCTATGAGCCAATATGTTCTTCACAAACATCTAACCCTGTTAAGCCCCATCCAACTGTTCTGTACCTTGCTTTTCTTTTTTTACTATACATGCTACAGACATCACAGTACCTCTCTGCCATAATAAACTAAAGAATCATAAGATTTAAATAGTTTCTTAGGGGTTAGAAATTGAAAATGGCTGAAAATTCAAAAAATCTTAAAGAGTTATTAAAAGAATTGGAAAATAATGAGAGTTTGAAAAAGGGACTGGTCTTAGCTAAACGTTTAACAAAAAATCTTCCGAATTCTGAAAGGTTAGAATCTCTCGGGCTGATTAGAAAACAGTGGTACGAGCCAGAAATGAGTTTAGGTGGCATGATGATGGTAGGGTATCCCTCCCCAGAATTCGAGGGGTATGTAACAACAGAGTTAGGAGACAAAATTTGCAAGATTTTAGATTTAGATTAAAATGATATATCCAATAACTTTAGTTAAAGTAAAACAAAAGCAGGTTGAAGAACTTTTGGCTAAATATGGGTATAGTTATGACGCAAGGTTAGGCGGATTGGGCTGGAAAAAACCAGGCGTTTATAATAATAATTATATTAATTTTACTCCAGACCATGTCGAATCAAAAAATGAAAAGTTTTCAATAACAATTGATGTTCCTGACACTCCAAAATACGAACAATTATTTAAAAAATATGGACTAAAAAAGGGTGTAGAAGGTAGACATCAAAAAGCAGAGTTAAGTGTTCTAGAAAACATTTTAAGAGATTTTTGGTGATTAAAACATTAATTGTTTTTGATCATTCAAATATTTTGCTTATTAATCTCTTTTCTATGTATAATCTGATTAAGATATATAGGATAAGATAAAGTATTTAAAGGTCTGCTACATTTTGTTATCATGGAAATATATGGTGGTTTAGAAAAGGAAAAAGTGTTTCAAATTTACAATTTTGTTCTTGAAAAAAGAAAAGAATTGGGAATCGGGCAAAGAAAATTATCAAGAATGGTTAAAGAAAGATTTAATAGTGAAATAAAAGAAAGGACTATAGCGGGATGGATATTCTTAGGAGTGATCCCTTTTGCAAATGAAAAAACGCAATTTAAGGCCAAACCTAAACCTAAAAAAGAAGAAATTTATGAACTTTATATAAAACAAAACCAAAGTGCTGAAAAACTTGGGAAGAGATATGGGGTTTCAACTATTATTGTGATTAACTGGCTTAAATCATACAATATTTCTACTAGAAGCCATATTGAATCAATGAATACCCCCGTTATAAAAGAAGAACTAAAAGAAAAAAAGTTAAGAAGACCAACAAAAGATTTTTTGCCTCTTAGCCCAGAAAAAGCATATATCTTAGGAGTTTTATGTGGAGATGGTTGTTTAGTTAAAAGGATGGTTAGATTAGAAATAAGAAATGATGAAGAGTTTATTAAAAAATTTGTTAACAGTTTTAAGGAAGTATATGGATTGAATTATACCTATTTTTATTATCCCCCTAAAAAAACTTTTGTCGCACAAATAAGTTCAGATATTATATCCAAAGATTTAGCGAGTTATGGAAAGTTTAAAACAAAGGATTGGAATATTCCAATCGAAATAATGGAGTCTAATGATCCAGAAATACTAGGAAAGTTTTTAAGGGGATTTTATGATAGTGAGGGGTGCAGCGCTTCAAGGTGTGCAATTACTTGCTCATCGATAAATAAGGGGGGGCTAGAACAAATTGCGATCTTGCTGCAAAAACTGGGAATTAAAAGCACATTAAGACCACAACAGAATAATCGATATTATGTCTTATTTATATTTAGGAAAGGAAGATTTAAGATATTTATAGATAAGATAGGATTTACAATAAAGAGAAAAATGGACAATATAAATAAAACTTTAAACACTGGCTTTTTTACAAAAAGATCTGTTGCAGAATAGGATTTCACAATATTTTAAAGCATATCAAATAGCAGAATAAAATGAGCAATATAGAATTTATAGAAAAACCAAACACCGAAGAAGATATTTTTCAAAATATGAATCATTTATTGAAGGATTGGTTTAAACAGAAGTTTGAAAAATTAACAGAAGCCCAAAAATATTCTATGCTTAACATAAAGAATAGAAAGAATATTTTAATCTCATCCCCGACTGGTTCTGGAAAAACCCTCTCTGCCTTTGGATCTATACTAGATTACCTTATTAGTTTAGAGGAAAAGGGAGAATTAGAAGATAAGATATATGCTGTTTATGTTTCTCCACTTAAAGCACTCGTTGGAGATATAGAGGTTAATTTAAAAACACCATTAAGTGAAATTGAAAAGATAGCTGGGCGAAAAATAGGAATTCGAGTTGCAGTAAGGACTGGCGACACAACATCAGAGGATAGAGCAAAAATGTTGAAAAATCCTCCACATATTCTTGTAACAACTCCTGAAACAATCGCTATTGTCTTAAATGCTGTTAAGTTAATTGAAAAATTAAGTGCAGTTGAATTCTTAATTGTTGACGAAATCCATGCACTTGCAAATAAACGCGGTGTGCACTTATCTCTTAGCCTAGAAAGATTGCAGAATATTAGTAAAATTACTCCTGTAAGAATTGGCTTATCAGCTACAATCTCTCCACTTGAAGAAGTTGCAAAGTTTCTTGTTGGTTTTGAAGCAGGAAAAGAAAGAGACTGCTTAATTGCTGATGTTCAGTTTACAAAAAAACTTGACATGAAAGTATTATGCCCTGTAACTGATTTAATTGATGTTACATCTTTAGAAATGCACTCTTCTCTTTACAATTTAATTGATAAGCTTATACAAGAGCATAAAACCACTTTGATTTTTACAAATACGAGAAGTGCGACTGAGCGAGTGATAGCGCATCTAAAAGAGATGTTTCCGTCAAAATATCTTGAAAATATTGGTGCACATCACAGCAGTTTGAGCAAAGAACATAGATTTGACATTGAAAATAGATTAAGAGAGGGAAAACTGAAAGTTGTTGTTACCTCAACTTCTCTTGAACTTGGAATTGACATAGGTTATATTGATTTGGTTATCTTGCTAGGCTCACCAAAGAGTGTTGCAAGAGCTTTACAAAGGTGTTTGCCTTATGATTCAAAAATAGTAACTTCTAATGGAGAACATATTGAAATTGGTAAGATGGTTGAAAAAAATCTTCCAGTTGAAGTGATATCTTATGATGAAAAAAGAGGATTTATTAAAAACAATATAAGACTATATCATAAAAATGAAGGAGAAAGCCTTATCAGGATTAAATTAAAATGTGGCGAGGAAATTAAGTGTACTGCCGGGCATCCTATTTTGACTAAACGGGGGTGGGAGAGAGTAGAGGAAATAAAGAAAAATGATTTGGTTGCAGAGATAAGAAATGAAATAAAATTTGATAACACAGAACCATATTTATTTGAACTATTGCCTAAAAATAAGATTTTTGTTGTAAATAAAGATAATTTCTTTCAGAAAAAAATTGATGAGCATAGGAAACAGAATAAGGTTAATGCTAGAAATTTTGTAAAAACCTTTGGAATGGATTATTCAAGATTTATTGATTGCAGAAGATTACAAGGAAGGAAGAAAAGTATAAGATTAGATTATTTTCTTAAAGCATGCGAATTATGCAGAATTCCAAAAAGTGAATTTTTACCTTATCTCCATAATTTAAAAACAAAGGGAAGAAATTGGGCAGGATTGCCTTTAAAAGTTACAGAAGAACTAATGTGGCTAGCCGGGATTGTTGCGACAGATGGATGTATTGTAAAAAGCCAGAGAGGTAAAGAAGCAGAGTATTACAAAATAAAGATTGGAAATAAATCTAAAGTAATGGTAGAAAAGATAAGAGAGATAACGAATAAACTAGGAATTATGCCCTATGAGACAATTAAACAGAATATCTATCATATTGAATTTGGGTCAAATTTATTGGCCTACTTGTTTATGTCTTTAGGAATCCCCTGCAAAAGAAAAAGTTATGAAATTGAGATAAGCAACAATGTTTTTTCGTTGCCTAACAATAAGATACATGCTTATTTAGAGGGAATTTTTGAGGGTGATGGAAATTTGAATGTTAAAAAAGGAGAAAACCGCGGTGTAATAAGAATTTTTAGTGCCAGTAAAAAATTTGCTGGGGGGTTGCATTTGTTGTTTTCAAGATTGGGATATGAGAACGGCGTAATGAAAAGTAAGATTAAAACTTCTAAACTGATAAAAAAGGTTAGTGATATAGATTTATATTGTGTTGTTATTAGTAGAAAAGAAGAGTTAAGGAGATTTTTTGAAAGCATTCCTTGCTATGGAGAAAAAGCTAAAAGAGGAAAAGAGCTAACCAAGAGTTTTGAGCCCTATTTATCTTTAAGAAAAGATTATAATAAGTTTATTAGCTATTCTGAAGTTGAAAGTATAGAAAAAGAAGAAAAAAGACAAGAGGTTTATAATTTGACTCTTGAAAAGGAGCCGAATAATTTTATTGTTGGCAATGTAATAGTTCACAATTGTGGAAGAGCAGGGCATAAACTACATGAAGTTGCTAGAGGCAGATTAATTGTTCTTGATAGAGATGATTTAGTTGAATGCTCTGTTCTCTTAAAAGAAGGAATTGAAAGAAAAATTGACAGAGTGCAGATTCCTCAAAATTGTCTTGATGTTTTAAGCCAACAGATATATGGTTGTGCAATTCAAAAAATATGGAATATTGATGGGCTTTTTTCTTTGATAAAACAAAGTTATTGTTACCATAATCTTAGCAAACAGGATTTCTTTTCTGTAATAAGCTATCTTGCTGGAGAATATGCATTAGAAGCCCGTGATGTGTATGCAAAAATATGGTATGATGAAAAAACAAGAGAGATTGGCAAGCGTGGAAAACTAGCCAGAGTTATTTACATGACAAATATTGGAACAATTCCAGAAGAAAGTTTTGTAAATGTTATTGTTCATGGAAGCGACACAAGAATAGGTGTAATAGATGAAGAATTTTTAGAGAGGTTAAAGCCAAGGGATGTTTTTGTTCTCGGTGGGCATAAATATGAATTTCTTTATGCAAGAGGAATGAAAGCTTATGTTAAAGCAACCATATACCGGCCACCAACAATTCCTTCGTGGTTTTCTGAAATGCTTCCTCTTTCATTTGACCTTGCATGGAGTATACAGAATTTCAGGAGCTTAATGAACAGTATGTTTGATGCAAAAAAAACAGAAAAGCAGATAAAAGATTTTATTTCAGAATATCTTTATATTGATAGTAATACAAGAGATGCTATTTATAATTATTTTTATGTTCAATATAAATATGCAAAAGTTCCGCATAAAAATCTTCTTCTGATAGAGCATTATTCAGATAGAGGGAAACATTATGCTGTTTTTCATGCTTTATATGGTCGGAGAGTGAACGATGCTTTGTCCCGTGCACTTGCATATCTTGTTGCAAGATTTGGTGGAAGAGATATTGAAATTGGCATAAGTGATAATGGCTTTTTTCTTGCATCGCTTGATAAGATGAATATTGAAAAAGCATTAAATATGATAAATGAAAAAAATTTGCAAGAAATTTTAGAAGAAGCTGTGGGAAAAACAGAAGTTTTTAAGCGAAGGTTCAGACATTGTGCTGCAAGAAGCTTAATGATCTTAAGGAGCTATAAAGGAGTAAGCAAAAGTGTTGGAAAACAGCAGCTTAAGTCCGGCTTTTTGCTTGGAGCAGTAAGAAAACTGGACATAAATTTTCCAATTTTAAAAGAAACAAGAAGGGAGATAATGCATGATTTAATGGACATAGAAAATGCAAAACTTATTATAAAAAAAATAAAGCAGGGAGAAATAAAAGTTAAAGAAATTGCAACAGATATTCCTTCGCCTTTCTCACTCGGACTTATCAGTCAGGGTTATGCTGACCTACTAAAGATAGAAGATAAAATAGAATTCCTGAAAAGAATGCATAAAGCTGTCTTAGAAAGGATAAAATAAAGAGCAGAAATTAAAAAATGCTTAAAAAGATAGAATAATTATTTATAAAAAGCAACTAATGCGTTAACTGTTATATCTGCTTTAAGTAGCCAACGATAGCCACTCGGGTTTATGGGATTGACCGCAGCTAACAATCTTTCCATGTTATTATATAAAATTTTTTCTGCTTTAAGTTCTTTTCCTTGAGAAACAAGATAAGCAAGAAAATCGCCTTTTGCCCTGTCTTTCAAGAATGCAAGAATTGGGTCATCAAGATTAGAAAAATCAGAATAGGTATACCTCTGGGTTACATTCCCTTGTTTAATAATGGTTTCTGGTGAATTGACTATTTCTCCCTCACCGATAACTGGATTGATATTTTGAAGTGCCTGCTTAAATCTATCTTCAGCCAGCTTTTTTACAGCTTCTTCTAGCTTCTTATCAAGCTTTTGTTCGCTTTGCTGGGCAATTTCTTCAACTACTTTTTTCTTCTCTGCAGCAGGAACTAATTTCCTGTAAAGCCATTTTTTAAGTCCCATTTTAAGCTTTCAGAGAATAAAAAAGAAGTATTTAAAGGTTTCTAAGAAGAGCTAAACTTAGCCTTTTTTCTGAACCAGTTTGGGGCTACGCCCGATAGTATGCCGCCTAAAAAAGAAGTGAATCCAAATCCAAGTAATAATGCTGGTAAAAATGTTGCAGAAAAAAGTGATGTATCAGAGGC
>JACRHU010000005.1 GCA_016211995.1 Candidatus Pacearchaeota archaeon | reverse complement strand
ACTAAAAACAGATTCAAATTCTCTCTATAATCTAGCTTTCAATTTAAGAGAAGATGCAGAAATTATTCATGCTCTAATATTAAACCAGAATACAAGCCCTGTAAGCTTCTCATCTGGAGATATAGATGAAAATACAGGACTCCCTAAACAAACTGGAGAAGGAACCAGATATTTGTATACTGGGAATTCAGGCCTTGTCAGGTTGTTCCTAGGTAGAGATCTGGGCTTGGGCTCTTATTTTGGCGGGGTTGACTTAGGCGTTTCGAATTCAGATGGCAGGATAGTTGTGGTAAGCGAAAGTCGTGAAGTTATGCAAAATTTTGATAGTCATGTTAAGCAATTACAAATAGAAAGAGATAAGCAAGTTGCAGAGATTGACAGCAGGTATCAACAAGCCTTAGAAATTCTTAAGGGCTCAAGCAACCTTTAATTAATTCTTTTATTTTACCCTAGTAAATGATTTTAGAATTTATCTTGAAAAATCTTTTAGATGTCCTAAAACTGCTTTAACTCCCCGTAAGATGAAGAGGAGATCATCTACATTTCTTATTGAAACAAATCTTCTTGCTATATACTCTGGGGTTAGAAATATTTTATAGATACTATTGCATATCCTCTCAACTTCTTCAGACGGCATAGGTGTTTTTAAAATTGGTTGAGACATATCATATTTTTCATAATCTTCTGGATCTATCAAGAACCAATGATTTTTCAATGCTTCATTATGTAGTTGTGTACCGGGGTATGGAACTACGATAGTACACTGGTGAATATCTGCCAATCCACTAACCATTAATCTCTTTATTAATTTAAATGTATTAAGAGCTTCACTCTTAGTCTCCCAAGGCCATCCGACCATTGCAGTCAAATGAATTGTAAGCCCAAATTTTTTTGCATTTTTACATGCTTGTTTTATTTGTTCTACTTTTATTCCCTTATTTATCCTATCAAGTGTTTTTTGATTTCCAGATTCTAGGCCTGTTTTAAGTAAGCGAAAGCCAGCCCTTTTCATTAATTTTGCATTTTCTTCTGTTAAATAGTCCACACGCATATTACATGAAAATAAGATTTTTTTGTTGTAGCCTCTTTCAATCATTCCTTTGCAGAATTCTTTTAACCAGTCATAGGGAGGATTAGCAGGAAAAGTCCCAGCATCATCGAAAATTTCTTTAATATGATATTTTTCAATTAATATTCCGATTTCATCTAAAACATTTTTTACACTTCGTCTTCTGAATTTTGGAAAGAGAACAGGCCATGCACAGAATTTACAAGCATGCCACGGGCAGTCTCTCGCAGACATGATATACATATAAGGTCTGCCTTTGATATTATACTCTTTCTGATAAAGATGCCATTTTGTTAGTTCTCTATCTATAAAGGGCAAGTCATCTAAATTATGTTTCAATTGAAAACTTCCAGTATTTACAATCTTTTTGCCTTTTCTATACCAGAATCCTCTAGGAATTTTTCTTTTTTTGCTTAAAGCCTCGCATAAATCCAACAGCATGAAATCATAATCTCCCCCACAAAGAATAAAATCAGTTTTACAATTTTTCAATGATTCTTCAGGAAGGGCAGTTACATGGTCGCCCATTAAAACTATTTTTGTCTGTGGAGAAATTTTCTTCAATTTATCTACAATTGCCCATTGCTGTTTTATTACAGGAGTTTTTGTTTCAATTGCAATTAAATCTGGTTTCTCCTTTTCAAAAAATGAATAAAATTCTTGTGATGAAATATTTTCAGCAATTCCATCTTTCCATATTACATCATATTCTTTGTTTTTAAGAAGTGTTGCTGCACTTGCAGGAACCACAGGAAAAATGTAGGTAGGATTATTAAAAAATTGAAACTGCCTATTCTGGCTAAGCAAAGGTATACCTTTTTCAGATTCTATTGGAGGATAAGCAATCATTACTTTCATCTTATATTAAGTCCTGTCTTTTTTATTAAAAAAAGACCATATAGATATCCAAGACCATATGAAAAATGTGTCAAGACTATGCCCGAAAAAATGAGAATTGTTTTTTCTATATTCTTTCTTATACTAAATGCTAAAACTATAAGAATGTAAAGAAAAACCAGAGACCAATAGATCTCTCTAAATTTAGTGGTTAATGATAAAAGAAAACCAAAGAATATGAATAACACAAATAAAGAAGGTAAAGAATAATAAAGTTTGTCAAATGAAAACTCTTTTTTTGTTAATAGGGCAATATCTCTTCCATAAACCCATATCTGCTTTAAATGTCCTTCAAAAGTGTTTCTTCTGTGATGATAGACAATAACATCTGGTTCATAAACAATTCGGGCTTTTTTTCCAATATCAAAACAGAATTTTGAATCTTCTGCTGTTAAAAGCTCTGGATCAAATTTTCCTGCATATTGTTTTTTAACAAAAAAATTACATGAGGGCAATTCTTTAACATATTGCTTATCTGCTTTTGTATATCTTATGTATGCTGGTCCACTAGCCAGAGGAGAAGCAAGTATTTCTCCAGAAATCTGTTCCATAAAATGTGCTTCTGGAGGAGTTAAATTAGGCCCACCAACCATTGCTATATCTTTATCTTCAAGATGTTTAACAGCCTCTTTTAACCAATTTTTTTCAGGAAAAGCATCAGAATCTATAAATGCATAAATTTCTCCGCTCGCAACTTTCATACCAATATTTCTTTTTATTGCTGGCTTTACCTTGCCTGTTGCAATGATTTTAACTTTTTTCCCTTTTAATTTTGTTTTACTGTCAGTCAAAACAATTATCTCAAAATTCTTATAATCTAATTTTTGACAGTATTTTATACATTCTTCTGTGTACTTATCAATTTCTCGACAGGGAATTATTATTGAAATAAAAGGTTCCTTATTTTTTTTAGATTGTTTTTTTGGCATTTTTTATTTTATTATTTTTTTCTTCTCAAGCTCTTCACGAATTTCTTCTGCAAGTTGTTTGATATCATGAGATAATATTTTTCTTTCTCTCACCAGTGCCAATCTTTCAACTTTTTTCATATCAGTCCAACCTTCTTTATCAATTGGAAGTTTTCCTTGCGCTTTTAATCTATCAATACTGTCATCAACATAACTCAAAGGAGCTACTCCTCCCTTATGATACCATTCTGGAACTCCATCATGCTCTCCGCTACATAAAGCAGTTGCGTAAACTTTTTCTGCTCCCAATCTGTTAAGCATGGCCCTTCTATTCCCTAATGTCCTCCCAACTTCAGAATACTCATCTAATACAAGTATTGCCTTTCCTTCTCTTATGTCCTTTATTAAATTTGGATAACTAATTGATAATTCTCTTCTTAACCTTTCAATCTCTTTCTCCCCTTTCTTTTTCCATTCTTTTATTAAATCAAAATCAACATCCATCTCCCTGCTAATTCTATAAAGTTCGCCGCTATCTTCTGTTGCCGGGGGAACAAAAAGGGGAAGGGTGCCATATTTTCTATCAACAAATTCCAGGCTGTAAAGATGAGGCAATTTTTCTTTAGGATAAAGAATCTTCCAAACATGTCTGAACAATGTTCCAACAGGCGCACCAGAAGCTCCAGCAATTACAACTGCATCAAATTTAACATTTACTCTCCGTTGTTCCATTCTTGGGCCCCAGTCAGTTTTGACTTCGTAATCTTCTAAAAAAGCCACATCGCCATGAGCAGCTTTCACTATATCTATAATATTTCTCTTATAAGTTTCTCTCATTTTCGGAGATTTTAAAATTCTGTAATAAGTCATTTTTTTCACCTAAACTTCAAAACAGCAATTCCTGCTTGTATGTAAGCTTTTAGCTGTTTAAATGTTCTTATTTCTAATAGCTTTCTTATTATCATTCTTGGCCTTAGATAATAATCATGATAGGCTTTTTTTTGCATTCTTTCCATTAGTTCTGGGGTCAAACTGCCATGGATAAATATTGGTTTTTTGAATGCACCATAGTCACTCCAAGAACTTGCAAGTATCTTACCTTCTTTTTCTATTATTTTTGTATAGTCTGATCCAGGAATAGGAATAAATACCTGAAATTGAGCTATATCTAAGTCTAATTTTTTTGCGAAATCAATTGTTTGCTGCATTGTCTTTTCATTATCTCCGAGATTGCCTATAATAAAAAATCCAGTTGTTAAAATTTTATATTTTTTTGCAAGTTTTACTGCCTTTTCTATATCTTCCAATGTTTCACCCTTATTTATGTTCTTTAAGATTTCAGGATTTCCTGTTTCTATTCCAAATGCAATAGAATAACATCTTGCCTGTTTCATTTTTTTTATTAAAGTTTCATTTATTTTATCTGCTCTGACTCCATTCCCAAGTTTCCAGATTAAATCATATTTTCTTTTAATAAGCTCATCACATATTCTTTCTGCACGCTCTGGAATTAATGTAAAATTGTCATCAATTATATCTATTTCCTTTACACCATACTTTTTAACAAGTTCATCAATTTCAGCAACAACATTTTCCACGCTTCTTGCTCTAAAACCTTTTCCAAGAACATTTCTATTTACACAAAAATTACAATTATACGGGCATCCCCTAGAAGTTACAAGCGTAGCATTTGGACTTTTTCTTGTTCCTATCGTATAATATTTGTCTAATGGAAGTAAATCTCTTGCTGGAAAGGGCAAAGAATCTAAGATTTTTATTAATTCCCTACATTTATTGCTTATAATTTTTTTGCCTTTTCTATAAGTTATTCCCCTTATTTTTTCTAATTTTTTTCCATTTGCTAATTCAAGCATTATTTCTTCACCTTCACCAATTGCAGAGATATCTATTTCATCACATTCTTCTAAAGTTTTCTTAGGAAGAATAGAAGGATGCGGCCCGCCGACTATAATCATCCTTTTTTCATTTTTTATTGCCTTTGCTATCCTATATGCTTCTTCTATAATAATAGTTGTTGATGTAATGCCTATAATATCTGGATTGAACTTATCAACATAGTTCTTAATTTGTTCATAATCTAAATCAAGTGCAGCTGCATCTAGAATTGCTACTGAAACCTTATTTTTGCGTAAATATGAAGCTATGTAGGCTAATCCAAGAGGAGGTTCAACCATTGTAGCTTCTTCGCTAACATACTTATACACCCTTCTGTAATTAGGCATTATCAGTAAAACTTTTTTAGCTTTCATTTTTTATTTTAATAAAGATCCTTTAAAAGATTTTTGAAACTTAAATACTTAAATAAATAGAATCATTAGTGCTATAATCATTTCCATTAATAATAAAGTGAAAACAATATCCTTTTCGTATACTTTTCTTTTTATTTTTTTAAGTAGATAAATTGTTAAATGTTCTAGCCCATAGATTTTTTTATAAGGCATTTCAAGTGAGTTATCTTTTAATGGTTTGGCAAAAGATTCTTTTTGCATTTTTCCTCTTGCCTTCAAAAAGAATTGTAGGATATACGGAATAAACAGGAAAATTGCTATTTTTTCAATATTTCCTAATATAGCTATTGTTGCAATTAATGCTCCTATCGTATAGGTTAGCATATTTCCTGGGAATATTTTTGCAGGATATCTATTATAGAATATAAAAGCAAGTAAAGAAGCAACAGCAGAGAAAGCTATTAATGCTATCCATGGGCTTGTATTAAATGTGGCTATTCCTAGGGTTGAAAGTATGATTATCCCCATTCCTGCTTCTAGTCCATTATACCCTGCAAGCATGTTAAACCCATTGCTTGCTCCGCTTATTGCAATAGGAACAAGCAGTAAAGGATACACTAAACCAATATCTATTGATCCAATTAAAGGTAAGCTTATGGAAGACTGTCCTGCATTTATAACCATCAATGGAACTGCCGCAAGCAAACATAATACTGGTTTCTGTCTTTGTCTTAGTCCAATTTTCCATCCAAGAATATCATCAACAAGCCCAATAAAGCTGATTATTAGTACAACAGTAATAAGAGAGAATATTTCGATTACATTGTCTGTACTTTTAAAATAGAAAGTTTTTATTGCAAGATAAGCTAAAACTCCAGAAAGAAGACCAACAAGAACTGGAATTCCTCCAAGCTCTGCAACTTTTCTCTTATCAAACTTATTCATATCCATTCCAGTAAGATCAGTTTTTCTTGCCCTAGCAATCCATCTTGGAATGATTATAAAGGTTACAAGAAAACCAATCAACGAAGCTAAGATTAAAGTAGCTCTCATTTTTATCTTGAATAATAAAGCTCTTTAGGATATACTGTACTGAGATATTCCTCTTTTATTTTTATATTAGAAGGATATTCCACTTTCCATATCTTGATTGGGCCCTGAATATCCCCATACAAAACTATCTCTGGAAGATTTGCTCCTTGCGAATTTAGACTACTAACTAATATGTTTGGTTCAGAGTGTACAAGTTTAAAATTTGTTGTTTCATTAAATAAGTAAAGTTTAACCCATAAAGCATTTACAGCTCTTTTACTTAAATAAAGAGCAGCACCCATATTATTAATAGATATACTCTGACCATTTTGACTTATTCTTGGTATGAGGTAAAGACAACCAGGTAATGCGGGGTCAGAAAATTCATATTTAATGTGCTCCACTTCATTGTAAACACATTTTAATGGGATTTCTAATCTATTTTCCCGCCCATTTTCTATATAAACTGCTAATGCTTTTGGTTGTTTCATTATTGTTCCCTTTATTCCTCCAATCTCAACTGTTTCTATTGGCAAGACAAAGCCGTATATTCCAGCAGAATTGCTTTGAGGTGCAAGATACACCTGTTGCTTTCTTGCAGAATCATACCAATTAATTCCTTCATCTAAAGTAATACCTCCAGTATAGAAATATCTTGTTTCATTTCTTGTTTCTTGGGTTAATCTTTCATCCATAGCAACTGTATTAATCCAGCTGTATCTATCATAATTAATATCAGAACCAATAGAAGAGTATGCAGAGTATTTTCCTATTTCTGTCGAATCTATTAGGAGATATGAAACAGTATGTGTTTTTAAAAATTCTAAAGCTTCTGTTTCATTTTGGCCTGTTAAAACATGCCTTCCCATCAGATGGTCCCAATAACCCATCTTATTACCCCCATCTAATACTGTTGCTCTCTCACCCATTGTTTGGACCCAATAACCATAATCCCACCAATGCGCAAAAACAGCATCTTTAGGTGTATTCTCTCTAACCCATCTCATCCCATATTGCCATTGAACATTATAATAAGAAGGAATATTTGCTTTAGCCTCTCTTGAAACTTCTTTGTAATAAGAATATGCAGTTGTCATTAGCATAATCACAACAAAAATAAATGCTACCCATAATAATATCTTAGATAAATCTCCTTTATTTCTTTGGATTTTTTGAAATAAATCAACAGGTAGGAATGCTACAAGAATAGAGACTATTGGAGCAAGTAAAAAGAAATTTCTTACTGCACCTCTTGCAGAAACAACTGCCCAGAAAAATAGCACTAGAATTAAAATACTTTCTTTATTAATTCTTTTAAATTTTTCAATCTCTTTATTTTTATATCCGAAAAGATATACTACTGCGAATGAACCAAGAAAAATAACAAAACTTCCAAAGTAAACCCATTGGCTTAAAATACTTGTGCCATTCATTATATGGCCCCCAGCATATCTCGAGAATATAAGTGCTACAAGGAAAACAAAATAAATTGTAGTCAAGAAAAATTTCTCTATGCTTTTTAGTTCACTTATTGCTTCATAAAACAAGAGCACAGAGGCAAATACAAAAATCCAGAAAAAACTTAATCCAAAAGTTCCTTTCCACGTTCCGAAATATGGCTGATTGTTTTCTGCAACAGTTAATGTAATTCTATCTATACCAAGGGGATGCAATAACCCAATTTTAATGTCGCTTATTATATGCACAATTTGTTCCCTATTAAAAATAAGCATGAAAACAAGCGCAATGATTATAACTAAGACCAATGAAACAATTGCTATAGGGAATTTAATCTTTGTTGAAAATTTTTTTCTTAAGATTAAATCAACAATTAGCACAGCAAAAGTAAAGTAGGTTATTGCACTGGATGTAAGAGATATCAAACCCATTATTCCCCCATATCTTAGAGTAAACATAGAAAGTATAATGCTAAATAAGATGAGCCATGAACCATAAGCTAGACAATCTTTTTCTTCAAAATTACGCATCAAGAAAAGCAGTAAAGTACCAGCACCTATACTCAAAAAAACAAGAGCTATTCCCCCCCAAGCTAATCCTAGCAAGCCTGTTGAAACTCCAGACAATGCCCCAAATAAGATTGCTTTTTTCTTACTCTCAGTTTGTAATGCTAGAACAAAAAGATAAAATGCCAAAAACATGAAAAAGAAACCCATTGGCTCTTTTTCAGGAATCCCTGCAATAGTTCTATGCAACATTGGCTGCATAATCACAAGAAATGCCGTTGCTATAAGTGCGATAATGTCTGCCCTTTTTCCATACTTCTTGAAAGAAGTTCTTACAAAAAGGAAAAAGACAATAATACCCAAACTAAAAAATATTACTGGATAAACAATTGCGGCGTATTCAACAGAAGTATTTTTATTAAAAATATGAAAGAATTTGTAAAGATAGGCTATAACCCCCGGAATTATTTTTGCTTCATACGCAGTATTGTATCCATCAGGTACATAACGCATAGTATCATTTTCCATTAACTTTCCATTTTCAGCTATATACTTTGCCCATCTTAAGAATAAGAACGGATCCAAGTCAGGAGCAAGCGTGAGCTTGCCTGTTGATTGATCCTTAAGACCAGGTATATTTGATGTTCTTATCTGAATACTTACGAATAAAATAATCAGCAGGACAGCAAGTACTATCAAAAAATATACAGTATTATTTTTTTTGAAAAAACCAGTGATCTTTTCTTTTCTCTCTTCAATAACCCTCTTTTCTTCACTTTCTTGATGCTCATGAGGACCATGAACAGATTCATTACTAGAACCACTTCTGTTTTTAACCATTATTAAGACATAGAAAACAAATTTAAAAAGCTTCTGTTTTTATATTCTATCTTAAGTTAGCTCCCCATCTTTAAGCATCCTATCTATATCTTTAATAACATCTTCTGCTGTTTTTTCTATTATAACACTGCCAAATGTACCACAAAAAGGGCATTTACTAGGAAGCTTTTGCTTTGATTCAAATCTGTAACTACATTTTTTACATTGAAATGCCATAGCAGATGCAAGTTTTTATGTTTTAAATGCTTTTCTATTATTTATTATATGCTTCTAAATATGTTCTAAATGCTTTTCTATTATTTATTATATGCTTCTAAATCTTCACATTTCTGAATAGAAAAAATTCTTGCATCCCCCTTTATTCTTTCAATCATTTTTTTAAGAGAATTTTTTGGACCAATCTCCACAAAGTTTCTGCAAGGATTTTTATTTATTATCTGCTCCCACAAAACAGGATGCCAGAGTTGATTAGTTAACCATTCCATTATATTTTCTTTTTTATATACTTCTGCACTATAATTAGAATAAACATTTGTAGTAGGTTCTTTAAATTCAAATCTTTTTAGAAAATCTTTATACTCTAGAGAAATTTCTTTGTAATGTTTGGTATGGAAGGGACCCCTAACATCAAGCTTAATCTTCTTTCCAGGAATTTTTACATAATGTTTTTTAATCTCTTCTGGTAGACCCCCAATAACATAATTTCTAGGATTATTATACAAGGCAATTTCTAGTCCAGTTTTTTTGCAAAAATCTTCAATATTTTCTTTGCTCTCTCCTAAAATAGCAATCAAACAAGAATCATCAAAAGAGATTCTCTTCATAAGTTCTCCCCTTCTCTTAACAATTTCCAATCCTTTTTCAAAAGAAAAAACTCCTGCGGCATATAAAGCAGAGTACTCTCCAATTGAATGCCCTGCAAGATAGTCAAACTTTTTATTTAATACCCCCAGAATAGCACAGGAATTAACAAAGGTAATTAGCTGAAGGTTCAAAACATCATTTTGTAACTCTTCTGGCCCCTCAAAAGAAATCTTTTTAATATCTATGCTAGTTTTCTCAGAAGAAATATCATACATCTCTTTAGCTTTATCAAATTTATAGTAAAAATCTTTGCCCATACCTACAAATTGATTTCCTTGGCCAGGGAAAACTCCGCATATCATTTTAAATTTAGAAAAATGTAGGGGTAATAAAAACCTCTATTAACCCAGCAGCTATAAGAACAACTAATGCAATTGCAACAAGATCAATAGAATCCCGCATTACCTGCCAGAATTTTTCACTCTTAAAATCATGCCTTATCACAGCAATACTTATGATCCCTCCTGCAAGTGCAGCGATAAAATAAGCAGCTATCTCTGGAATTCCATGAATCATATATCTTAGTAAACCGACATGTAAATGATGTATTTGTGCATTTGTAAAGATCCCTATTGCTGCTGCAATTACACCAGCATTCCATACAAGAATAAAGATAGCTCCTGCTCCAAAAGCTAGAGAGAATACTAAAATAAAAATTAGAACATAAATATTATTAACAAAAATTGAGAAAAAATGTTCTAAATTGCTAGCAGAAATTTTTCCTCCCAAAGGAACTTCCACACCATATTGATTTGCACACTCCCGAATCTGTAAAGGCATGTTTATGGCACAATACTGCTCTATTTGGGCCTGAAAGTTTTTTGCAGTAACATCAGAAGGCAGTAGTATATATAATGCAGAAAACGCAACAATAAATCCTAAAAATAAAAAAAGTAGTGCGAATATTGCTTTTCCATGCTCTCTAAGTAAGCTTCCTTCTCCTTTCAATACTAAGTCTTTTTTCTCTTCTAATCTTATAAGGTAGTACATAAAAGGAATAGAAAACATTACTGTGAATGTGACAATAAATATACTGGAATATTGAGTTAGTACAGTGTCTTTTAAAAAAATCCAATCTACAAGAAAAACTGACAGAGCAGCATAAACCAACCCCACAAAGAACATTTCCCAAGGCTGTCTTTCAGCTTTTTTTGGGTTAATAATCATCTCTAACATAGCTTTTTTATGTAAAATTGATTTAAATACTTTATTAAAAGAAAGGCTTTGCACATCAGAAAAAAGCTAAAGCTTTTTTGGGATGCTCAGAAATCTTTTTGATTTCTGATATAAATGTGAATAAGCATAAATTGTTCTAAAGCTAATTATGTGCAAAGCTCAAAAGAAAGATGGAGAAATAAATACCTCTAAAAATGCAGCAATTAATAATACAATAAGGGCTATTGCAATTAAACTAACAAAATCAAGGGCCATATCAAATGCTCTTTCACTTCTAAAATCTCTTCTAATCACAGCAACACTTAAAATGCCTCCTGCTAAAGCTGCAATAAAATAGGCAGCTATCTCTGGAATTCCATGTATTGAGTAACCAATTAAATTAGAGATACTTCCAGTTGAATTTCTTATAATCAATCCGATAGCTGTTGCAATAACCCCTGCGTTCCATACAAGAATAAAGATAGCTCCTGCTCCAAAAGCTAGAGAGAATATTAAAACAAAAATTAAAACATAAATATTATTCAAAAAAATAGCATATGTGTTGTCAAATCCAGAAATAACATTTCCTGTAATTCCGCTTGTTGATTCTTTTAAACAATTTTGAATCTCAGAAGGAGAATTTATCGCACAGTACTGCTCAATCTGTGCATTAAAATTAGCTGAGACTATTTCATTAGGTAAAACAATATACCAAAAAGAGAATGCAACAATAAACCCGAAAAAAAGAAAAAGCAAAGGCAAAATTGCTTTTCCATGCTCTTTAAATAACGTTCTTCCTTTTCCATGCAGAACCTCTTTTATTTCTGCGAATCTTATTATATAATACATAAAAGGTAGAGAAAAAATAGTAGTAAACATAACAACTAAGAGTGAGGAGTATTTTGAAAGTACACTATCTCTTAAAAAAATCCAATCAACAAGGAATAAAGAAAGTGAAGCATACAGCAGACCAACAAAAAACAAGTTTGTAGGCCGTCTTTCAGCCTCTCTTGGATTGATAAGCATCTCAAACATGACAAATTAAGACAATTAAAATTTAAATAGTCTTATATACTATAAATTATTTATTTAAATAACATCATTCCAGAACTAGAAAATGAACAAAAAGAGGCTTTTTAATAGGATTTGTAAAGATATTAAAGCCATAAAGATTCAAGGAGCTAGCAATATTGCAAAAGCTGCCCTGAAAGCATATTCTCTATTCCCTACAAAAGCAAGCATAAAGAAGCTTGAAAGCTTGCGTCCAACAGAACCAATGTTAGTTAATACATTAAAACTTGCAGAAAAATTACCTTCTAAAAAAATCCTTCAGCATTTTTCAGATGCCCAGAATAAAATAAACTTGCTTGTTTTAAAATTAATCAAGCAAAATTCAACAATATTCACGCACTGCCATTCAACCAATGTCACTAAAGCATTAATTTTTGTAAAGAAAAAAGGAAAAAAATTTGATGTTTATAATACAGAAACAAGGCCATTATTTCAGGGCAGAAAAACCGCTAGAGAGCTTATAAAAGCAGGAATTAAAATTACAACATATGTTGATTCTGCTGCAAGGATTGCGATAACAAAATCAGGTGCAGTAGTGTTAGGAGCAGACGCTATTCTGCAAAATGGAAATGTAATAAACAAAGTAGGAAGCGGAATGTTTGCAGAAATTGCACATGCTAAAAAAATTCCTGTTTATATTATTGCAGATTCATGGAAATTTTCTTCAAGAAATATAAAAATTGAGGAAAGACAGCATAAAGAGGTATGGAAAAATGCTCCAGAACATATTAGAATAAAAAATCCTAGCTTCGAAGTTATAGAGAAAAAATATATAACTGCCATAATCTCAGAATATGGAATACTAAAGCCAGAAAAATTTGTTAAAAAAATAAAAAGCATAAAAAGAGGTTAAAATGTATGAAAAGTATGTTAATTTAAGTTTCAAACCTAGTAGAAATCAATTAATTACAACCCTGCATCTGGAAGCTAGCAATATTAAGCACGCAGCAGGCGGAGTTGCTGCTGAAAGTAGTATCGGAACATGGCAGGAAGTAACAACAGAAAAATCTTACATGAAAAAACTTGCTGCAACTGTTTTTTCTATGAAAAAGCAGGATAAAGGAACAGAAATAAAAATTGCTTATCCTCCTGAATTATTTGAAGAAGGAAATATGCCTAACATTTTAAGCAGTATTGCAGGTAATATTTTTGGATTGCAAGAATTAAAAGCATTAAGGCTTCTTGATATTGATTTTCCAAAAAGTATTATTAAATCATTTAAAGGTCCTGAATTAGGAATTAAAGATATAAGAAGATTATTAAAAATAAAGAAAAGGCCATTAGTAGGAACTATCATAAAACCAAAGCTCGGCTTAAATTCTAAAGATCATGCAAAGGTAGCATATGAAGCATGGATTGGTGGATTAGATTTGGTTAAATGCGATGAAAATTTGGCAAGCCAGAAATTTAATAAATTTGAAACAAATATAAAAGAAACATTAAAAATGCTTGAAAAAGCAGAAAAAGAGACAGGCGAAAGAAAAATTTATGCTCCTAATGTTACAGCAGAAACAAAAGAGATGATTAGAAGAGCAAAACTAGTAAAAGAGAAAGGCGGAAACTGTATAATGGTTGATATTATTACTGCTGGTTGGGCTGCATTACAAACTTTAAGAGAAGAAAATCAGGATTTGAAATTAATCTTACATGCACATAGGGCAGGCCATGCTGCTTTTACAAGGGGAAAATATGGGATGTCAATGTTACCAATAGCAAAAATAGCGAGACTTATAGGAGTATCACAAATTCACACAGGAACAGCCAATATAGGTAAAATGGAAAGTGGAGAAGAAGAAACACAAGCAGTAAATTCATTTTTAATGTCAAAATGGTTTAGTATTAAACCTGTTTTTCCTATTGCTTCGGGTGGACTTCATGCTGGTTATGTTCCTAAGTTAGTGAGCTTGCTTGGAAATGACCTTATCATACAAGCTGGAGGAGGAGTACATGCTTTAGGCACGAGAATAGGGGCCACATCAATGAGACAGGCAGTAGATGCAATAGAAAAAGAAATTCCCCTACAAGAATACTCCAAGACACATAAAGAATTAAAAGTAGCTCTTGATAAATTTGGTTATGTAAGATAATTTTTTAGTTTGCTACTCCTTCTTTTTTAAATTTATTATAAAGATTAATATAACTATCTGTTAATTTATATACAAATTTTACTTTATTTAATTTTCTTCTAAATATATACCCTTTCTTATATAATGTTAAAACTCTATTCAGATGTCTACCCTCAAATCCAAAATACCTTTGTGCTTGCTTCATTGTAAATTCTTTATTTAAAAAATATTTAAAATCTAAAAATTGTTTTGTGAATTTGTTATTTAAAAAATATTTTAAAAATTTTATCTTTTTTTCATTATTTAAATCTAATAATCCTAAATTAAATATTTTAATGAAGTTATCCCATCTAGAAATTATAACGGCTCCTGCTCTCCCCTTTGTAGTTTTCCATCCCTTTTTTATTCCTTCTTCAGATGAGATTGTATCCATATCTTCACAATAAATATTTATTCCAGCTTTTTTAAGACATTTTTTATAGTGATCTCTTTCTTCTTGTTTGCTTGCACTTATCCTTACCATATATATACAATTTGTTCTTTTTTTAATATTGATATTCCCTTCTGCTGCAATTATCCCCCTTAAATAATTTATTGAGAATTGTTTATTTTTCTCTATTCTTATTTTTGATAAATTAATAATTTGTTTTAATAATTTAGCTACCAAGGAATTATTTAATATTAAATGCATTGTTCCATATTTCGTAATATTATTAAATTCTCCTCTCAATCTAGTCTTCTTTATTTTTATTTTTAAGTGATTCTCCCAAAATTTTTTACATTGATTTTTAAAATCTGCTTGTTTATTTTTAATTGATATCTCTAAATATGTTTTTATTGGTAATTTAAATTGGTTCAAGAAGCACAAAATTTCATCAATTGCTTTCTCGTTAGAATTAGCAAAAATAAAATTTCTTCCTATATATCCCTCCCCAACAATTAAACCAATTACTTCTAGAGATATCTTGATTTCTTTTGGTAATGTTACAAAGAAAGGTCCGCCCCTTTTGTCTTTATATTTTTTGATTATTTTCAAGTCATTTTTGTTTTCCCTTATCTCATAGAACTCATTTGATGAATTTAAAAAATCTATTAATCTTCCAGTTTTAAAGATAAGACAAGTTCTCATTGCTCTATTACAATATTTGGCAGTTTATAAATCCTTTTGTTAGTAAACTTTTTATAACAGATTTTCTTTGATTAAAAATGCCAAATTCAGTAACACATGTTTTGATTGCAATAATTCTTGTTGATTTAGTTAGAGATTATATAATCAAAGATAAAAGATTTAAGCTACATTATGTCTTAATAGCAGGAATTGCAGGTTTACTTCCTGACATTGATTATTTTGTAGATTATTTTAATCATCTGACAGGTTATACAACAATTCATCCAGCTTATACTCATAACTTATTAATTCCAGTAGTTATTCTCGGAATTGCATTTCTCGTTAAAAAGAGAAAATTAAGTTTTCTTGATAAAAAGAATAAATTCGCGTTTATTCTACTTTTAATAGCCTCTGGATATTTTATTCATCTTGCTCTTGACTTTATTGCATGGGATTCTATATCTTTATTACCTTTGGGTAAGGGTTATGGTTTAAATCTAATTCCCCCCAATGATTTTGGAAGATCATTACTCGCAGGAATTGACGCCATTCTTCTGATAGCATGGCTCTGGCATGAAGAAGTCAGGCATAAAATAAGAGATTTTATTTAACTGAGATATAAGTTATATGAATGCCCAAGGTAGCAATATATTTAACCAATTAAAGAAGTTATCTCGTCTATTATTCTTTGAAATTCTTGCTGTAAATTTCCTTTGGCTTGCTCAAGCTGCTTAACATCTTTTTGAATTATGGTTTTTGTTTCTTCAATACTTTTTTTGACAACTGTCTTTGCTCCTATGTCTACGAACAAGTCCTTGCTTAATAATT
>JACRHU010000036.1 GCA_016211995.1 Candidatus Pacearchaeota archaeon | reverse complement strand
TTATTCTAAATAAAATTGGTAAGAGGGAAGGACTTATTGATACTTCTTTTCTATTCACTTAGAAATAATATAAATTTAAATATACTTGATAATAACCTTTTAAATGGAAAAAGGGAAAGAAGTTATTGCGGACTTGCATATTCATAGCAAGTATAGTCGTGCAACATCTATATACTTAGATATAGAAAATCTTGTCAAGTATTCTAGAGTTAAAGGCCTTGGAATGCTTGGAACAGGAGATTTCACACATCCAAAATGGCTTGCTGAATTGAAGTTGAAGTTGAAAGAAAAAGATACTGGAAGTGGAATTTATTATCACAATGATTTTCCTTTTGTTTTGAGTTCTGAATTGTCCTTGATTTATACTAAAGAGAGAGGTAGGCGTATACATTTAGTTTTACTTGCTCCTAGTTTTGAGATTGTCGAGCAGATTAATGCTTTTCTTTTAACTAAAGGAAGATTAGATTATGATGGTAGACCTATTTTTGGCTTTTCTTGCGAGTTACTTGTTGATGAAATGCTGAATATCTCAAAGGAAATTGAAATAATTCCAGCGCATGTATTCACTCCATGGTTTGGAATTTTTGGAAGCATGAGCGGCTTTAATTCGTTAAAAGAGGCTTTTTCTGACAAGGTAAGCAAGATTCATGCAATCGAGACTGGACTCAGCTCTGATCCTGAAATGAATTGGCGTTTATCTGAATTGAATGAAAAATCTATAGTGAGTTTTTCAGATGCACATAGTTTTCATCCATTCAGACTAGGAAGAGAAGCAACTATTTTTAACAATATTTCAAGATATAATGAGATTATAAAACAGATAAGGGAAAATACAATTGCAGGAACAGTGGAAACAAGCCCTTTGTACGGCAAATATCATTATGATGGTCATAGGCTCTGCAAATTTTCATGCTCTCCCGCTGAAACTAAAAAGATAAATGGAATTTGCCCTGTTTGTCATAAACCCTTGACAATAGGGGTAGAAAACAGGGTTGAAGAGCTTGCTGACAAGCCTCTTGGTTTTAAGCCAGCTAGTGCAAAGCCATTTTATACGTTACTGCCTCTACAGGAGATAATATCAATGGTTAAAGCTTCTACATTGACTAGCAAGAAAGTTTATCAAATTTATTATCAGCTCATTGAGAAATTTGGCTCTGAGTTTAATATTCTACTTCATGCTGATAAAGAAAAGCTTGCTAGAGAAGCTGATGAAAAACTTGTTGAGGCAATTCTGTTAAACAGGCAAGGAAGAATAAAGGTAAAAGCAGGCTATGACGGGGTTTATGGGGAAGCAATGCTTGCTGAGAGACAAGAAAAATTATTTTAAAGTTTAATGCAATTTAAATTTATGCTCTACTTTTAGAAAGACAAACAAAGTTATGTTAATTTAAATTTATGCTCTACTTTTTTTGTTTCTTTGTTGCAGCATTTATCTTTTAAGGTATAATTTTTGCAAGTTTTGCAGAATTTTAAACGCATTTTAAACCTATATTTTATTGGATAAGCCATTGATATGGCTTACATTTGTCCAAGCTTCAAGAAAAGCTTATGCTTTTCTGGATCCTAAAATCCTTATGGATTTTATGATGTCGGGGCTTGGCTTTACTAATTATTATTTTTGTTCTACAAACTCTATCTTACAGCCTTCCTTTTTTGATTCTTCTTCCATTTTTGTTTTAATTTCTTCGAGAGTTGCATTTGCTATTTTATAGTCTGCTGAAGTTATAATAAGAATATAGTGTGGCGCAGCAAGGTAGGTAATTTCAACTCCCCCTCTTAATCCCTTTGTTAAAATTTTTTTAATTTTTTCAAGACCATTTTCTGCTGTGCTGCTTAATGATATCTTTAGTTTTAAGCTTACCTTTTTCTTCTGAGATTTTTCTTCTAGAATTTTGTTTAGTTGCTGAATCTCTTCTTTTTTAAGTCCCGAATTGAGATAGTCTTGTTCAGTTGCTCTTTCGAAAAAATCTGTAAGTGTTTCTTTTTCAGTTATTTTACTTGTTATTTCGCTTAATCTTCTTTGATCCTTAAGAATTATTTTTAAAATTGCAATCATATTTCTTTCTTTTTCATATTGCTCCATTAACTTATTTCTCTCTTTTACACTGACTCTTCTTAAGGATAAGTCAATATTACCCTTTTCATCTATCCTTATTACTTTACACACTATTCTTTTGTTAGGAGTAACATAATCTCTAATATTTCTTATTCTTCCAGGAGCAATCTCGCTAGTATTTATCACTCCTTCTATGTTATATTCATCAAGTTTGACAAAAACAGTTGTTCCTAAAATTCTGTCAACTGTGCATAGAATAAGCTCTTCTTCTTTTGGAAACTTTTTTTCCATACTTTCTCCTAGCTAAGAACTTCAAGCACTCTTGCTTTTATCTTAGCCTTTCCACCAGAAGGTTCACATAAGACCTGGCTGCATATAAGACATTTAACTATCGTTGTTGCTTTTCCAAATATGACTTGCTCATTATTGCATTTAGGGCATCTTACCTTTACAAACTTGCTGCTAATTAATTCAGTCTTCATGTTTTAAGTTGTTTAGGTATATTTTTAAACCTTTACTATACTTTGGCTTTGCACATAAATGAGTATAATATATTTTTCTAAAACTAATTATGTGCAAAGCTCTATACTTTTATTTGGATTGCTTCTGTTTCAAGTTCTTTTTTAATAGTGTCTATAAATGTTTGCTCTTTCTCTTTATCTATAAGACAACCTGCTGCATTTGCATGTCCTCCAAATTCTCCATTGATTACTTTATTTATATTGCTTAGCAGATTTTGTAAATTTATTTTATTGCCTCTACTTTTTCTTATTGATATTTTTATTTTATCTCCACGATAAGCCATTCCAACTATTATAGTGCCTTCTTTATATAGAAAAGAGGAAGCAATTATGCTTGTTACAGTTCCTATAATTGTATCTTTAATATTGCTTTTTGCATTTATTATCACATAATTGTCTCCTTGAAGTTTTTCATTCTGCTCTGCCCAGTTTAGTGAAGCAACAATTTCGTGTTTATAGGTGTTGTAAATACTTTCTGCCTTCATTCTAGCCTTGCTATTGCCAAGACATAAAGAGAGCGCGACATCTGGATATCCTAGCCTACTACAAGCATTGATTAAAGTACTTAGCTCTCTAGCATCTTCCACACGATTAAAAAATTTTATAAGATAAATATTGCCTATAATATTCAGCTTTTCTTCCTGTCCCATTGTTTTTAGAATTATTGTTGTTACAAGTTTTGAAATCTCTTCTTCAGTCAGATCGAGTAAAATTTTTTGTCTGTCTATTCCAATGCTTCTTAATAAGTTTGTAACACCTGATGAAGAGCCAGTTACTCCTGGAATGAAAAATTCTGAGCTGTATTCAAGTGCTCTGCTTATCGGTCTTGTTGCTGAGAATAATAAAAGTCCTTTTTTGACCATAACATCAGAGTCTTTTAGAATATTGCTGTTTACTCTGCTAAGCTCCCTTTCAACCATGTCTCCAACCATTCCAAGAACAGCAAGGTTCGAGAGATCCTTGTTTTCTTTATTAATTTCTTTGGCAAAGAGATAGACTATTGCAGAAGCAGACATTTCTGTTTCTTCATTGAACAAGTGTGGATTAATAAATTTAATATTTTCAGGAAGTTTTTCTTCCTTGCATTCATGATGGTCAAGAATAAAGATCTTATTTGAAAAATTTTTTAGTATATCAAGACTTCCAGAACCCAGATCAAGAAAAAATATTATTTCTTTTCTAAATTCTTTTTTAATCTCATCAAGTAGCTCTCTTTCAAGCTGTTTTACTATTCTTATATTAAATTTTTTGTCCTCTCTTTGAAGAGTTTTTGCAAGTATTGCTGCAGAGGTAATACCATCAGTATCATAATGGCTTATTATAAGAATTGTTTTATCTTTTTCAATTTCTTTGAATTCCACCGCTGCTCGTTTAATAGCTGGAATCATAAATTCAATACTTCCAGTCACTTGGAAGTATTCCTCTCTTTTTGTAATATTTTGCTAGTGCCGAAATATTCGCCTCTGTCAGTTGTAATCCCCGCCTGGCAGTGATATCTTTCTTATTTTTTTCAAGGTGCTTTTTAAGTTTATCTGCATTTTTAACTAAATTTGCAAGATCCTGAGGTTGCTGCTTAATTCCCTTTTCCTTCAATATCTTAGAAATCTTTTTTGTTAATATTGTTGAGGAAGGAGTTCCATATGTATCTCTAAGTGCTAAGCCAATTTTTTCTGCACTCATTCCCTGATTTGCCATCTTTAAAACTAGGGCTTCAACTTCTTCTTCTGTTCTTTTAAGCCATAATGGTATTTGTTTCTTTTCCATGTTTAATTTTTGTAAATTGTGTTTTTAAAGGTTTGCCCTTAAATTTTTTTTAAAATTAAGGAAGTAGCCCCACCAGGATTCGAACCTGGGTCCCAGCCTTTCATTCAGCAAATCCTATGGATTTGGACCAAAGGGCTGTATACCTAGTCTCTCCCAATACTTTCGCGTTAAGAAGATTTGACCACTGTACTATGGGGCTATCTTCCACATCAGATAAGAAAATTAGATGATTTATAAGGCTTTTTAATGTTTATCCGTGCTTATCATGAAAATTTCTAATTTTCAAGCTCCCAAAAAGCTATTGCTTTTTGCGATATCTACCTCTAGCCTCAACTTTTTTTAATCTATCTATAATTTCTTTATATTTGTCTGCAATTTTGTATCCCTCTAGAGCTGCATTAAAATATTTTTGCCAGTTTTTGAAGTGCTTTGATTCAAATGCTTGTCGAAGCAAATGCAAATCAACTGCTTTATCTTCGATTCTTGCAGAGTGAAATCCCAGGCCGAAATCAAAAAAATAAACTTGTTTATTTAAAATCATGTTGCTTGTTGTCAAGTCTCCATGTATAATATCTTTATTGTGAATTAACGCAATGTTTTTTCCTATTTCTTTGCAGATCTCTAATGTCTGTTTTTCTGGAAATTTATCAAGCCAGTCAGATAATTTCTTACCTTCTATATACTTCATCTTAATTTCTTTGCTCTTTTCATCAACTGAAATTAGTTTTGGAGAAGCAATAATTTCGTTTGCCTTTGCTATAAGCTTGGCTTCACTTCTTGTTCTTTGTTTACGAAGCTTTTCATCAAGTTCTGGAATTCTGTAACCTTTTTTTATTCTCTCTTTTATTAGCTCATTACCTTGTTTTTTCAGAATTGCTTCTGCTCCTCTTCCAATTATTTGCGACATTTTAAATTTGTTCCTCTGTTTTTACTAAAATCCCGTTTTCTTTTAATAATCTTGTAGTTATGCCGTCTCCTTTAATTAATTTTTTAGAAAATGTTCCATCATATATCTTGCCACAACCGCAAGAAGGGGATTTCGATTTAAGGATGGCTTCTTTACATCCAAAAGATAGAGCAATTTCCAATACTTTCTCAGCACCTTTTTTAAATTCTAGTGTTAGATCTTTCCCCCTTTTGATATTATTTTTTCTCCGCTAATTTCACATGGAGCTCTTGGTGTTGGCAAACCGGCAAGTTGCTCCGGGCATATCGGAATTGCCAATCCTCTTTTTACTAGATTTATTATCTCATCATTTGGCTTTGATATTCCATTGTATCTGCATTTGATTCCTGCGAGACAAGCACTGACAATTTTCATCTTTTCTTAAAACATTTTTCCTTTGAATTTTTTTGCAAGTTTTCTTAATTGTTTCTGACTCAGGCCAAGCCCAGAGATATTTCCTTTCTGGAGTTGTTCCATGTCTGGTATTTGCCGTTTTCCAGCTACTCCTTTTACGAGCTTAAACTGATTAAGCAAGTCTTTAACATCTCCTGCATTTACTCCTGCGCCTTTTGCAATTCTTGTTATTCTTGTCTCTTTTATTATCTCTGGGTTTTGTATTTCATCAGGAGTCATACTCTTTATCGCATGTCTCCACTTCTTTATCTTGTCTTGCTGAATATCAAGAAGGCCTGGAGGCATTTTTCCGCCAATTCCAGGAATTAATTCCGCAATCTTGTTTAATGGGCCAACATTCTGCATTTTATCTATTTCTTCTGCAAAATCTAATAATGTAAATTCACTTTTCTTTTCTTCTTTTCCTTTTGATTCTGTTGCTGATTTAACTTTTTCTAGCAAGGCTTGTAGATCACCCATTCCTAATAAACGAGAAACAAAGGATGTTGGAGAAAAGCTTTCTATATCTGTTATATGCTCTCCTGTTCCGATAAAGAGTACAGGAGATGAAGTTTCACTGCATGCTACTAGCGCTCCACCTGCTTTTGCTGTTCCATCCATTCTTGTTATAATTACGCCTGAAACCGGACAAGCGCTCTTGAATCCTTCTACTTGTTTTCTTGCTGCCTGGCCAATATCTGCAGTCATTACAAGTATAATGTAAGTTGGTTTTATAGTATCTGTTATTTCTTTTATTTCTTTAATTAATGAATAGTCCAGAACATCCCTGCCTGCTGTGTCTATAAAACATAGCTCATAGTCTTTAATTTTTTGTTCAAACTCTTTCCATATTTTTCCTGGATTTTTTTCTTGTTTGTTTATAAAAACTGGAACACTAATCTTCTTGCCAAGCTGCTCAAGCTGGTCAGGAGCAGCTGGCCTATGCACATCTAATCCTAACATGCACGATTTATATCCTCTCTTTGTGTAATATTGAGCAAGTTTAGCTATTGTTGTTGTTTTTCCGCTTCCATATAAGCCTAGAAACATTATTTTGTTTAATTTTTTCTTTTCTAACTGCAACTCATATTTTTCTTTTCCAAGAAGTTTTATTATTTCATCATTTAATAGTTTAATTAACTGTTCTCTTTTTTCAATTCCTCCAATATCCTTTGCAGCTTCTTTTTTTATTTTTTCAGTTAAAGAGAAAACAATTTTAGTGTCTACATCTGCTTCTATCAATGTTCTTTGTAGCTCTCTTGCAATTTCATCTATAAGCTTTTTATCTATAAATATAGCTCCTGCTATCTTGTTAAAAATATCCTTTAGCTTATTTCCTAGTCTTTCTAACATATTTTAAAATGTCTTTTTATTTATTCCCCAGTCTTTCTAACATGTTTTAAGCAGAATTTAGTTATTTATAAATTGTTTCTTTAATATTGCTTTATCTTTTAAATAATCATTTATTTTAAGCAGAATTTGAAGATTTATAATCTATTTCTTTGAACTTAGATTACAGTGGAATAAACAGCTTTTACATTTGGCCATGCTGCTTTTGTTTCAACAAGATTATGGTCATAAAAGTCAGCACCCTGTGTTCCTGTGAGAGCATGTTGTAAACTTGTTTGGAACTGTGCATTAGTTGGAGTATAAGCTCCAAATGTTGATAGTTCTACATGAACAATAGCATTTGTTCTTTTATTGACATTTGTAATAAATTCCTCTGTAGCTTGTTTTGTCCAGTCTGGTGTAAAGATTGTCGGATTATTGTAATTACTTGCCTGTTCCTGCCAGATTAATTCTGCAGCAATATAATTTGGTTTATCTGCTAAATTCATTATTCCATCAAAATCAAATCCAGAACCATCTCTAATAGCAGAGCTTAGCATTAAATGTCCATCTGATTTTGAACTCCATGTTTGAACAACATATGCTTGTTTTGATTTAGAGTGTGCAACTTGTATTAATATCTGATGGAGTTTTGTCATTCCAGAAGCTCTGAAAATTTTCCAATTTGCATCTCCTAATGTTCCAGAAGGGTATGCAGCAAGATATTTCTGGTTTGCAACAGGATTATAGTCAACTGACCAATCCCATGTCCAATCTATCACACCTTCAGCAGCTTCTATTCCATCAATGCCTGGATAAGTTGTTAGCAAATCATTCAAGAAACCTTGGTACCATGTCTGGAAAGAATCATGTAAAGGACTTAGTAAGTACAAATCCGTTGCAGGTTTATAATCTGTTCCGCTTTTTGTTTTTTCTCTCCAGTCAGCATGGTTATCCCAGACTTTTTTAAAGTTATTTACAGGAAGCCATGCAACAACCTTTATATTTTTTGCATGCGCTGCGCTAATTAATTCTTTCAGCATGTCCTGGCTGCCAAAACCTCCTTCTACTGCTGTATCTTGATATGTTGTCTTGTAAAAAGCTCCATAAGTAGGATTATAAGAGTACATAAAAATTGTATTGACACCATTTGTTTGTGCATCAGAAGCTATTTTTGCAGCAAGTGTAGCTGCGCTATAGCCTTTGTTATAATAATAAGAAGGATCAAAACGCATGCCCTTTATAATTTCAATGCTAGAACCTTGACTGCATGCATTATCTAAGCAACCATAAGTGCAAGGAGTTAAACTTGTCCATGTACAATCTGTATTTTGGTATGCTAATGTACTTGTATCTTTACATTTCCATCCTGCTGTGCATGTAGGAGCTGTATTACACCTTCCTTGGCTACAACCATAAGGACAATTAAAATTAACATATTTTTTATTGTTATTGAAACAATAATACTCTCTTAATTTTGTTTGGCTCGTGCATAAATCATCATATCTTGTACTACCTATTGTAATATATCCTGCTATATAGTAATCCTTCCCATTATCAGAGTCATAACATGTTACAGCACTATAAGTTATAGGTGCCCAATAATTTGAGATAATAATATTGGTTGCAGTTCCAAATCCTGTAATTCCCCCATTTACAACATTTCCTGTTATCCTAATATTAATAAAATTACTAAATGTGAAAGAAAAAATTAATATAGCTAATATAAGAATAACTAATGTGCCTACCTCTTTATCTCTCATTCTTCTTTTAGGATTATTAAGTTTAAAAATTTAGCTATTATCTAAATTTATTGTTACAATTCTAAAATTAGAGTTTAGCTATTATTTAATTTATGGTTTCTTCTTATTTTACTGGTTTTAGCTATTATTTAATTTATGGTTTCTTCTTTTTTTACTGGTTTTAGCTATTATTCAACTTTATTGATTAGTCTTAAATCTAAGAATTTAGATATTGTTTAGTCTTACTGGTTTGTGGTCCCTTCTTATGTAATCTGTTGCTACCCTGAAACCATATTTTTTCATTGCCTGCTTGTCAATCTCAATTCTTTTTAACCTATCTTCGAGTGTGACAGAAGAATCATACCAATTTTCATTAATTCCTTGGGCTGCATTTAACACAGTTTCTGAGAAGCATGCAAGATTTCTGCCTTTTGGAAATCCTAAATCAAGTTTATATTTGGGGGAGCCCGGAATTTCTATTAAACCTGCATCTAAAACAAATACATCTTTACGCCTTTCAATAACTTTATAGGAAATATCTTCTGGCCTAGCAATATCTGCTACAACAGAATTTTTTTTCAAACATGTATAGTCATTAATTACAGGATCAACATTGCTTGTTGCTGAAATTACTATATCACAATCTTTAACTGCTTTTTCAGCTTCTATTGAAATTTCTGCATCTATACCCGAATATTGTTTGATATATTCTTTTAGCTCTTCAAGTTTTCTAATACTGTTCTTATTTTTTCCGACTATAATAAGTGAAGAAACATTTTTTGCAATTAAACAAGAGCATAAGCTTCCAACAGCTCCTAAAGCACCGATTACTCCTCCTCTACTTTTTTCAACATCAATTCCTCTTTTTTTTGCAACAAGACATGCTGCTTCAATTGCGCTATATGCTGTAAAACTATTTCCAGTTGTCAATGGAATTTTTAACTTCCCTTCAAGTAGTTTGCCTCCTTGCGTAATAACAGAGGTATATGCCCCTAAGCCAATATTAAATGCACCATTTTCTTGTGCAAATTGTCCAGCATATTCAATGCTTTTTAGAATTTCCGAAATTTTTTCTTTATCACCTCGATTATTTTTTATCTGGTCTGAAGTATAAGGAATTGCAACAAAAAATCCTTCAATACTTCCTTCTAAAGTTTCTATTCCTGTTATTTCGAAGATTTTTGTTTTGCAGATTTTATCTATATGCGGAAAAATAAATCTTTCATAAATCTTTGGAAATTTTGCATATACGGCTGGAATAATATAGCTTCCTATTTTTGCTTTAATTCCTCTAAATCCTTTAACTAAATCATCCAATTCAAGAGGATGAATCATAAATGAAAATTTTCTTTCAATTTTTGGCATTTTTATCATTGATGAACTGGATGAATAGTTCCTAAAATCAGTAATAATTTATCTATTAGCTAATTTAGCAACCATCATGTGGTTGATTTATTATAAATCTCACTCAACTTTTGTATCTCGATTCATTAAGTCTGCTATTCCACGGTTTATATCTTTTTTATTGTAAAGTATTGAATAAATTTGTTTCATTATATTCATATCATGTCCTATGCTCTCTGCATATCCATAAACGTGCTTTGTTGTTCTTATTCCCTCTGCAATTTTTCCCTTTAATTTTTCTTTTATTTTTTCAAGGGACATGCCGTTTGCTAACATATAGCCCACTCGATGATTTCTACTCTGTTTACTTTCAAATGTTACTGAAAGATCTCCTAAACCTGATAACCCATTAAATGTTTCTTCTTTTGCTCCAAGTAATATGCCAAATTTTTTCATTTCATTAAGACAGCGCGTAAGATACGCTGCCTTTGAATTTTGTCCTAATGTTTCTTGCAATATCAAGAAATCACATATGCCTGCACCAATTGCATATGGATTTTTTAATGCACCTCCGAGTTCAACTCCTGTGACATCACTACTCCTATAAACTTTTAAAATTGGAGGCATATTAAAAATTTGTCTTAAGAATTCTGCATTTTCTTCTGATGTTGATGCTATTACAGAAGCTGTTGGATAACCTCTTGCAATTTCATATGCTATATTTGGTCCAGAAAGGACAGCTATCCTCTCTTTTTCAATTTCTAAAGTTTCTTCTAAAATTTCTGACATTCTCTTAAATTTTCCATTCTCAAGATCAATTCCTTTTGTTAAGCTAAGCACTCTTGCATCTTTCTTTATGAAAGATTTCATTCCTTCTGCAGTTTCTTTTAAATATTGTGAAGGAACAGCAGACACAATTATTTCTGCTTCTGACGCGGCTTTTTCTAGTGAGGAGGTAATCTCGATTAAAGGAATAAGCTTAATTTGCGGAAGAAATTTTTTATTTTCAAACTCTTTTTGCATTATTTCTTCAAGTTTTCTGCCTTCAAATTTTTCTTCAGGATAAACCCATAATGAAACCTCTTCACCTTTATATCTTGCTAGCAAATTTGCAATTGTTGTACCCCAACCACCTGCACCTATAACTGTAATTTTTACCATTTTACTTTTGTTTCTCTCAAAAACCTGCTTCTATAATCATAAGTTCTTTACAATTTTACTTTTGTTTCTATCAAAAATCTGCTTCTATAAACATAAGTTTTACAACTTTACTTTTGTTTCTATCAAAATACACTTTTATACTTTGTGGAAAACTAATGTATGTATTTGATTATCTATAATATAATGCTAAAATGCTTATTAATTGCTTTTTTCTAAATTGAGTATGAAAAAAATTGGTGGGATAATCGGATTAGTATTTTTAGGCTCTGTTTTTGGCGGACTTGATACACATAACCAAATAGTAAAAACAAATTCTCAAATTTCTCAGCATCCAAGCACACAGATAATTGCACAACTCAATATGGCAGGGTTTAAATTAGGAGAAGCACAAGATAAACTTTCAAGAAGAAATTATTTAGAATACCCTGATGGAGCAGAGGCAAGGTATATTATAGAAGAATCTGTTAAACGTTTTAAGAGGATAGAAACAAAAGAAAAAGCAACAGATATCCATCTTATTTCTAGTAAGTTAATAAAGATTAGGGACAGTTTGCCAGATGAAGATGGTATACAAAGTTATAAAGGAAAGAAAGTTGATGAAACTACTTTTGAAAAACAGATAAAAGAGCTTGAAGAAATTACAGAAAAAGAAATTCCTTCAATAGAAACTTATTTTAAAGCTCAACTTAAACCTTTAGAGAGAGAAAGGGATAGTTATCAAAAAGTGTATCTTTTTTTCTTTTATACTGGCCTAGCTTCTGGAATAGCAGGACTTTTTTATTTAGGAAATAAACTTTACGAATCTGACAAAGGAAAGCTTTATTAATTTGAAGATCTTTTTTGAACAATGCCAGAAAAGCAAGAAAGAAATAAAATGAAAGAAAAAAATATCGATAAAGGCTATAATGGGCCTAATTGGTATACTTCTACTTTTACAAGAGATATAGAAAGTCAAGAATTTCACTTCATTAAAGGACCAAATGGAGAAGATTTGGAGATGTATGCTTTTTTGGGCGTAGAACCCACTGGAACAGTGATTGTTGATTTTCAGTATGTAAAACCCAGAATTTCTGGGCTAGAAAACTAATTATTCTAACCCTAACCCTTGTATAATTTTTTCTTTGTCAAATTTTTCTAAATCCTTATATTCTTGTCCTGTTCCAAGATAAAGAATAGGCTTACCTGTTGCATAGCCAACTGAAATTGCTGTTCCGCCTTTTTCATCAACATCTGCCTTGCTTAATATGATGCCATCAATTCCAATCATTTCACTGAATTTTTTTGCCTGCTCCACTGCATCATTTCCTGTTATGCTTTCTCCGATGAAAATTTTTAGATTTGGCTTAGCAACTCGAACAATTTTTTGCATTTCTGCCAGCAAGTTGCTTTGTGTATGCATTCTTCCTGCTGTATCTATGAGTACTACATCTATCTTTGCAGCCTTTGCATGCTTTATTGCATCAAATGCAACAGCAGCAGGATCTGCTTGATAGTCATGCTTTATCATTTTTACTCCCAAACGCTCAGCATGGATTGCTAACTGCTCAATTGATGCTGCCCTATATGTATCTGCAGCTGCAAGCACACAAGTTAAATTATTTTGTTTTAGAAGATTTGCAAATTTTGCTATTGTTGTTGTTTTTCCACTGCCATTTATTCCAAAAAATACTATCACATATGGCTTTTCTGAATGTTTTATCTTTTCTATTAAGTCAAAAGGTTCTAGGAGAAGGTCAGAAATTGCATTTTTTAATGCTTGTCTTATTGTCTGTTCAATTTCATTCCTTTTGATTTCTTTTCCTACAAGCTCTTTTTTCAATTTTTCTTTGATTTTATCTAAAACTTCTAATGCGGCATTATTTTCTATGAGTATGAGCTCTAAATCATTCCATAAATCATCAAAATGTTTTTCTTCAAGCCTTATTGTGCCTACTGGGATAATTTTTTTTGCAAGTCTCGCGAAAAATCCTGGTCTTTTTTCCTCTTTTTCTTCAATTTCTTCTTTTTTTATTATTTCTTCTTTTTTTTCTTCCTCTTTTTCTTCCAATTGTTCAAGCTCTTCTTTTTTCTTTTCTATCTTTTTTTCTATTATCCTCTTTTCTGTAGGTTTTTCTCCTTTCTCTTCTTCTAATCCATGAATTTTTTCAAGAACTTCTTGCTTTTTTTCTTCAACTTGTATAATTTCTTTTTTTATCTCTTTGACTTCTTCTCTCTTTTCCACTAGCTCTGGCTCTTGTTTTACTTCTGCTTCTTCGACTATTTCCCTGCTCTTCTTTTTGAAAAGGTTGCTTAACTTGTCTTTTAAGAACTTGAACATAACTTAGAGAGAAATAGATAATTTATAAATCTTGGTAAGCTTTGCACATAAACGAGTATAAAATATTTTTCTAAAGCTAATTATGTGTGCTATCTTAGTAGATAAAAATTTAAACATACTCTCTTTAGAGATACCATGACAAGAGAGTTGTATGGAGGCTTGAGAAAAATTTTAGAAAGATCAGAGGGTTATATTTTACAAAGATATGTTGCTGCTGTAAGAAAGATACTTGAAAAAGAAGGATATAAAGTGAGGGGTCCTGAATCCCATATCGGTGGAGAATATGGTCCTTCTCAGAGGCATATCTGTGTTTCAGGAAGAGGAAAACTTGTGAGAAATAGTAGGGGATTTCCTAAAAAAGTCAGAGCACATATATTCATAACTCTTGATCCTCGTGATCCAAGATTGTATAAGTAGGATTAGGTAATCATTTTGTCACTTCTAGATAGTAAAAATAGAAAGATTTAAATATATCCTCCCACACTGGCTTTTATGCCAGATAATTTTTTTGACCAGTTTAGAGAGAAAATAGCACCTTTTTATATATTCAACCCTAAAACAAATGTTGAAGAAGAAAGGAATATAGAAGTGCGACAAGACCCACTTTTTTTATCACATTCTTCTGCCCTTTCTCCTCAAAGGGCAGAAAGGCCATTCAAACCTTTACCACGAGCGGCTGCAGTTATAACTGAAGAGAGTTGTTTCTTTTGTCCCGGAAAAATATTTCAGGTTACACCAACACCAAGAAGAATTCATGGCGGTCTTGTAACTTTTAAAGAGGATGGAGTAGCACAACAAGTAATTACTGTACCGAATCTTTATCCCTTTGCAAAACCGCATTGGGTCACTGTTTTTTCTTATCATAAACCAGACTTGAGAAGTTTGACTTATGATGATATGGTAAATTATTTCGAAAGTAGTTATGAAATAGGCAAAGAGATAAAAGAGGATAAAGAGAATTGTAGTGTTGGATTTTGGGCTATAATTAATTGGGGGGAATTGGCTGGAGCGTCACAACCACATCCACATGGCCAAGAAGGCGGAATCTGTGAGAAAATGATTACAGATAGTGATAAAGAAATATTAGCATATCAGGATGCTAGAAGAAGGTTTTCAACTTCTGACCCCTTTGAACTTTATTTAGATAAGATAAGAGATTCAGAACTTTATGGTTGGGAAAATGATCATTTATTTATTTATGCTCCATTTGCTCCAAGAATGTCTGACCAGGTTAATATGGTTCTTAAACCAAGCATGATTGGTGGAAGAAATATAAGAACAATTCTTGATCTAGAAAAAGGGGAAAGAGAGAATATATCAAAATGTATGCTTGGAGTTTTTCATGTTTTAAGAGAGAAAAGAGAGGTAACAGATTTGAATGTTATACTGCATCAACAGAGATTTAATGGAGAAGATAATTATAGAGTAAATTGGCATATATATCCAAGAAATAAGAGTCTTTGGGGTGGAATGGAAATGAATAATCATTATGTTGTTGATGTCTATCCAGAAACAACAGCAGCTGCAATTCGTAATCATTATAATACTTGGTGGTGGAAACAGAAATAATGAAATATTAATTCCTAAACTTTATAAAATTAGTTTGAAATTAAATCTAAAATTTCTTTTTCTTTAATTTTATAATCAGCTTTGTTTTATAAAGACTATATTTCCCTTTCTTAAACTTTATAAAATTAGTTTGAAATTAAATCTAAAATTTCTTTTTCTTTAATTTTATAATCAGCTTTGTTTTATAAAGATTATATTTCCCTTTCTTAAACTTTATAAAATTAGTTTGAAATTAAATCTAAAATTTCTTTTCCTAAACTTTATAAAGTTTGATTGCTTTTCATTTCTATGAAAACTATTTTCATTGTGATTGATGGTGTGGGTGATAAATCTTGTCCAGAGCTAAAAGGCAAAACACCTTTACAAGCTGCTTATACCCCCAATCTAGATTTTTTTGCTGCTTGTGGAAAGCAAGGGCTTCTTTATCCTATAAGCGAGACTATTGCTCCTGAGTCAGACAATGCTCTAACAACAATGTTAGGCTACACTACTTTTCTTTCAAGAGGACAATCAGAAGCAATTGGTTCTGGTATAAGACTAGAGCAAGGAGATTTAGCCTTGCGTACAAACTTTGCAACAATAAGCAATCTACAAGAAGGAAGACTAATTGACAGAAGAGTTGGTAGAACTTTGATAAGCAAAGAAGCGCATATACTCTCAAAAACTCTCAACAAGAGAATGAAACTTTCAAGTAAGTATATTTTCAAGCCTACTGTTCAACATCGTGGTGTACTTGTATTCAGGGGAGGATTTTCTGATAATATAACTAATACAGACCCTGCTTATAAAGGAAAGGGGAGAATAATTGCAGGAGATAAATTAAGATACTCTGAACCCTTAGATGAAGAAGATGTTACAAAAATTTCTGCAAATATTGTAAATGAATTTGTTGAACAGAGCTATCTACTGCTTAAAAATCATCCAATAAACTTAGCAAGACAGAAAAAGAATTTGCTGCCTGCTAATATTCTTCTTACAAGAGATGCTGGAACAGAAATGCCTGAAATTAAAAAATTAGGTGGAGGGTGGCTCGCCATAGTCTATATGCCTCTTGAAATTGGAATTGCAAAAATTGCAGGAATGCAGATTTCTTCTTTTTCATATCCAAATTTGAAAGATTTTGATGTCTACAAAAATTTGTATGATGGCCTGCATATTGCAATAGATATAGCAAGAAATAATTTAAGAAAAAGACTTGAGAAATATGATTACTTTTATATTCATTTCAAAGAGACAGATGTTCCTGGCCATGATGGAAGAGCTGTGGAAAAGAAAAAAATGATTGAATTGCTCGATAAGGAATTTTTCTCTTATCTCAAAGCAATTGCAGAGAAAGAAAAAATAAAGGTTATTATAACAGCAGACCATTCAACTCCTTGCACCCTCAAGACACATTCTGCAGATCCTGTTCCCTTTCTTGTATATGGGAAAGATAATGATTCTACAAAAAGATTTAATGAGGTTGAAGCAGCAAAAGGAAGCATAGGGAAAATATACGGCAAGAATGTAATAAAATTTATAACCTCTTGATTATAGGCTAAGGGAAAATGAATGAGAGTTATAATGATTTTGTCAGAATTTTGGAAATTAGAAAGTTAGAAAAGAAAAAATTGGAGGATCTCTTATCTTATTTAGATGGAGATGGATGGGAGTTACAAGATTATCTTAAAGAGCAAGGAGATAATATAGATTTACGCTTAAATTGGAATAAAACATTTGTAACCATACATCTGACAGATAGACCGTCTAGAAGAAATATGCAGAGATTATTGCTCCATAACAATTCAGGAAAAATTGATCCACAAATTGTGAAAGGACTATTTGTAAAAATTTGTGATTATCTTAAAAAAAATAAAATTAAGTATGGAGAAGTATACAAGGAAGGTTAAAAGATAAAAATGTTAACTTTCAAAGATATTTATTAAAATATAAAAATGTTAACCTATAAAGACATTTATGAATCGCTCAGGAAGGAAAAATATGCCGAACAGCTCCAGCCTTTAAACGCTTCTTTTCTTAGAGAGTTTGCCGAATATTCTAAGGAAAAAAAGGAAATTTATTCCAAAGAGAGCGATATTTTTTCAGACACAATTGCTAAAACAAAAAAGCAGTATGAAAATGCTATTGCATTAATGAAAGAATTAATGTTG
>JACRHU010000004.1 GCA_016211995.1 Candidatus Pacearchaeota archaeon | reverse complement strand
TACCATGAAGGCCTTACAACCTTACCAACAGAAAGTCCGAATTTTTTCATGCCGCCGAGTTTAAGATAACCATGGACTATGTCTCTAAAGGAGTCTTCTTTTTTATATCTTGCAGAAAACTTGCCTACATAACTCTGGAATTCTGGATTTTGTTGTGTCATTTTTTATTTTGTTAATTTTTTTATTGATAATGTATAAGCCTTGAGAGGCTTACTTTTGCTGAGCCGGTCAGTGGCTCAGATAATTTAGCATTATCTACCTTACTTATCTCCCACCTCCTTATTTTCCTCCTCATGTTTTCTGTAACCAAAAGCTCCGAGAAAACCATAAAATGCTCTTGAAAAAAATCCTCGCTTTGGTTTTTCTTTTTTTCTTGCTACCTTAAGCAAACTCTCAAGAGACTCTTTTTTTTCTTTTTCTTGCTTTGGTTTTTCTTCTGGCTCTTCTGTTAAGATTTCATCAATCTGGATAAGTTTCTCAAAACCTTTTTCTCCACCAACATATTTTAACTGCTCTTGAACTCTTGCCCTCATTTCTTCAAGGCTCTTTTGCGCAACACTATACTGCTCTCTTCCCTCTGTTAGCTGCTCTGAAACTTTTCCTAGCTCTTTTTTCTTTAAATTAGCATCTTTGCCTACTGTAGAATTAATTTCTTTAAGTTGCGCACGAATTCTAGCACTTATTTTTTCAGCTTCCTGCTGTCTTTGATACCTAAGATTTTGCAGTTCAGCTTGCCTCTGGAACTCTAAATTTTCAGCGAGCTTTTCTGCTATCACTCCTTTGACTTTAGGATCTGTTGCAAGCATATTCATAGCATCTTTTGCAGAATAATTTTTTTCCCACGCGCTAGTCAGTGTGGACTCAATCGCTTCATCTAATGTTGATAGGTCTATCGCAGGCACCCTGAATTTAGGGCAGTCGGCATTTTTGTAATCCGTTATTTTCATGTTCATTTACCTCCGACTATTTCTTTTCTGTCTTTTCTGAGGTGCCAATTGTACAAGTAGTATTTTGCCTGCTTTCCATAAAATAGTTTGTTAATTCCAGCAATTGAGTTTCATTTACTTTATCAAAGTGTGGCTGCTCATTAAATAAATAATCTATAAATGGATACTTTATTCTTGCTTTCTGTGCCTTGAGATTATCTGGATTTGCTCTTGAATACTTTATTTCTTCATAAGAGCTTATTGCTGATTGCGGATTTTCCTTATACACTTTAAGCTCTTCTATAAAATTAGATTCAATTTCTGGAATCTGTGTCTTTGAAATTGATATATGCTTATAGGCTTTGCACCACCATGTGTCTTCTTCTCCTTTAAGAAGGCTAGGAAATTCTTTTTCAATCCAGTCACTAATCTCTTTTATCTTTTTTCCATCTTTGCTATTATTTGGCTCTTCTGCCCTACTATGCATTGCAAATTCTATTCCAAATCTAGCATATTTTGAGGTTACTGTTACAGGTGTGTCCTGAAAAAATAATTGATCGAGCGTAAGCTTGGCTCTTGAAGCATCTAAGGCATCTATAAGAGAACGATTACTTGCAGAAATGTCTGTCTTTCCTTCTCCAGCATATTCTTCTCTAAATTTAATGTATAAAGCATTAGCAGCATTTTCAATAATTACTGGCATTGGTATCTCTCTTAAATTAAATGCTTTTTCTTTATGGGTGTCTCCGACAGGAACATCATCTGCTTCACTAATTTCATTATGATAAGATCTCCTTGTTATATTTTCCCCTATATCTGTATCTGTAGGATATCTTATTATGAAAAATAAACTTCTATCTTTTATTGCTCCTGAGAAACCGCTAGTTTCATTAGCAGTTCCGATAATTACATTATTTGCAGGATAGCTAAATCTCAATTGATCTGGATAAACTTTTTCTGCTTCTTCTGCTTCAAGCAAGTTATCCAAAGCTTGTGGTCTTAACTTGTCAAGCTCTTCCATAATAAGAATTCCATTATTTGTTCTTGGTAAATGCCCTGGATGAAAACCTTCTGGATCATAATCACTTTCTCTGCCTTCTGTTGTTGTTCCATCAAGTTTAGGCATCTTAAAGCCAACAAGATGCATTCTATTTAATCCAACTGTACCCTCTACTTTTTCTATACCAAAACCCTCTCCGAATTTTGCAACAATAACTTTAACATCTTTTGGTCTTCTTTTTGTAAATCTTCCTGTAACTTTAAAATTGTCATCATATTCAATCATGCATGCAGGGCATGGGGGAACTACCTTTGCAAATTTCTCATCAAATAAACTGAATGGATTACACTGGACTTTGCATCCTTCTACAACAAATGCAATCTGTTTTTGTTTTGCAACTTCTACTATGTCTCTTGCAACATTACTCTTTCCAGCACCTGGAAGCCCATAGAAAACCACCTCTTTTCCCATTAATATTCCAAGTATAATTTTTTCAGCAGTTTCTGTTTCAAGATAAGTGCTAGGAAAAAAACCTGAAAGAGCCTGCTTTCTTACCTCTGTTTCTAAATCTAACGGAGCTAGTTGCCCAAGACTTGAAGCTTCAACATATTTAGAACAATCTTCAGGATTTGTTATAGTATAAGTTCCCTTTGCGTCTCCAGATTCAACATTTATTTCCATATTCCCATTCCCTTTGTTAAAACCGACTAGTGTTGCGATAGTGCCTTTAGGTACATTGACATTTATTTTCTGAGTTTCATAGCCAGATTTTTTGGTTTTTGTGAAAGTGAATTGTTCATTAAGTCTAACTTTATGCCCTAGTTTTTTATCAGCAACAACACCTGTTGTTAGAGAATAACCTTCAACACTCATTTTTATTGTTGAAGGGCTAACATACCAGCCATATCCTTTTTTGCAAGTTCCACTTAAGTCATGGCCATTTGGAATCAATTTATCCCATTCAACACCTGCTCTTCCCTTAGAATCAAAATGTATAAAAGTTCCTTCTAGACCAGTTAATTCATTATCCTCATATCTTCCTGTCCCAATTACACGAGCACCTGGTTTAAGAGCTGGTTGAAGCTCATCTCCTGTTATTTCAATTCCTCTTTTTTCAAGAACAGGTATCCATTTTCCAAGCATTTCAGCATTGGCATTCTTAAGTGCAATATTCCTTAATGCATCTAATCTTCTAAAAGAGATTAGGGAAAGATGTGATGGAGAATCCTTTGGAACAACGCCTAAATCAATTAAATCCTGCCCGGTCTTGACATTAAAATAATCTTCTAGCATTTTATTTTTCTATATTTTCATCAAATTTTATAATTTAGTAGTAGTTACTAATAAGCTTGTTAAAAATGCCATATTTAAATCTTTCGAATTTTG
>JACRHU010000037.1 GCA_016211995.1 Candidatus Pacearchaeota archaeon | reverse complement strand
CTATAGTTTTCGGTTTCCCTAAGCATCCTTTCTAATTCTCTTCTAGAAGAAATTAATTTACCTTGTTCTATTTGTTCTGCAATTTGTGATATTCTTTCATAATCAGGGCATAGTCCATAAATTTCTTTTAACTCCCATCGCATATTTTCATAGCGAGGACTTTTTACTTTTTCTAAAATCTCTATACTTGACTTAAATATAGGTTTCGCATCTGAATGACCATTTTTAAGAAGATGTATGCTCTCTAAGAAATTTATAATCACCCTTTGGTAATCCAGCCATGCTTTATCAGCTATTAGTGATTGTGACATTTAAGACTTAACATTTTTAAATATTTAAACATTATGTCGATTCAACAATTTTGTTGTTTTTTATGAAAAAAACAGAAAACTGCATTCTTTAGATTGCAGATGAATGTTTTCTGTTTTTAGCATCCTAAAAACCCAACTAACAAACCACACACTTTAGTGTGTGGTAAACTAAAAGGTTTTTCTGATATTTATCAATATATCAATCAATTACAAGAATTTTTCCCTCTTTTCTTATTGCTTCTCTTCTGCAGAAACAGTTGATGGAGAGATAAATATTATTGTATCTCCTCTTAGGAATGTCAAACCTATGTTTCTCTTGTGGGCATTGTTCTCTATCTCTTTGGCATTATCCATAACCACATTGATATGGATATCAAAGGCTAACAACGTGCCAACAAGCTGTTTGTCATTCTTCAACTGTACAAGTATCTCTTTGCCTCGAGCCTTGTTCAATAGATCTAAAGGTCTTTCTATACCACTAACCATACTTATTTTTTCATCTAAAAGTTTTTAAACCTTTGCATACTATTAAATACATATTGTTAAAAGCGTATTGAGAATAAAAGACTAAGAAAGATTAATTAAATAAATAGCTTAAATAAAAGCATATTACTAAGAAAGATTAATTAAGTAGCTTAAATAAGAGTATATCAATACCTAAACTAAGCATTCATTATATAACTTAAACGATAGATTATAGCTATGAATCTAAAATGGTATCTATTGAATCAAAACTTAGAGCAGCAAATTTATTCTTTAGAGCAGCTCTTTATGCTAGAAAAAAATCTTTAGATGAATATGGCTATATGCAAAGAAGAAGTTTTTTGGATTCTTTTATAAAGCTAATGGAAAGAGCAGAAGAAAAGGCTGAAAAAGCCGGTTTTAAAACAAGAATGGCTTCTAATTTGTTGAATTATATTAATCCAAAACAGAGTTTTCTTTTTAGAAAAAAATTTGGATTCAATCCGCCAACATTTTTTCTGATTAATCCAACAAATGCATGTGATAAAAGATGCTACGGATGTTATGCAGGAGAGCTGAATAAAAAAAATTCTTTAAGCTTTGAAGTAATGGATAAGCTGCTTGAGGAAGCAAAAAAAGCAGGGATTCATTTTATTACTATTTCAGGAGGCGAGCCATTCTTTAATTCAGATACCCTAAAAATTTTTGAAAAACATCGAGATATAACCTTTCTTGTTTTTACTCATGGGCAGTTCATTGCAGGAGCTTATACTGAAGAATTCATTAAAAAAAATGATTTAATGCAAGGTGAAGGCCTTGTTAGAAAACTTGCAGAGCTTGGAAATGTCCATCCTGCAATAAGCCAGGAAGGATTTGAGGAAGAGACAGATGCAAGAAGAGGAGAAGGAACTTACAAACATATTAAAAAAGCAAGGGAATTACTGAATAAATATGGTATTGCCCATGGGGCTTCTTTAACTGTTACACGGAAAAATTTCAAAAAAATTACAGACAAAAAGCTTTATGAAGAGATTATTAGGCAACATGGCTGTGATTTTATCTGGATGTTTACTTATATACCAATTGGAAGAAAACCTTCTATTGAATTAATGCTGACACCTGAACAGAGGCTTGAGCTTGCAGAATTTTCAATCAATGTAAGAAAGGAGTATGAAATTCTTGTAGGAGATTTTAGGGAGAGTGCAGGAGATGCTCAAAAAGGAAGATGCATGATTGCTGGAAGGGGGTTCTTTAATGTGGATGGAACAGGCAATATTGCTCCCTGCACATTTGTTCCTTACTATACTGATAATGTAAATGATTTGTATACAGAATTTTATGTTAAATCAAGCAAAGCCAGGCTTGAAACACTTTTGCAGGATGCAGAAAAAGCCTCGGAAAAAGCAAAAAAAATTATTCTAAGAGCTTACCAGGGGCTAAAAGATAACTGGAATTCTGGATTAAGGATAATTCCATATGCATTGTCAAGAGGAATGTTTGTTGAAATGCGACTGTCTCAGGAGGAGCTTATTAATGATGAGCATGGAAAAGTGCATGGCTCTTGTGTTTGCAGTGTTCTTGACCATTCAAAAGATGTTATAAGGAAAAATATTGAGAAATGGAAAGGCTACTCTTCAGATAACCAACCAAGCCTGACAGAAAATAAAGAAGTTACTGAGTATCTTGATAAAAATGCAGAAAGACAAACCAAATTAGCCAAGACTTTTAGAGCAACTTATAAGAATAATCCTAATTAACTAAAAACTTAAATACTGAAAATTTAATAGTTAAATTTTTAAACTATCTTTTTCTCTTTGAAACATGGTTAGACAAGGAAGAAAAATTTCTGGCGGGAAGTACAAGAAATCCAGAAAGAAAAAGCTTTACGAGAAAGATGGCCAGCCTAGAAATGTAAAGCTAGGGCCAGAGAAAAGAAAGTTGCTTAGAATAAGAGGAGGCAAACTTAGAGCTGTTTTATTTTCTACTGATAAAGCTAATATTGTTGCTGATGGCAAGGCAAAAGTTGTGAAAATTAAAAATGTGCTTGAAACTCCAGCAGATAAGTTCCTTGCAAGAACAAATGCTCTGATAAAAGGAGCTATTATTGAAACAGAGATTGGAAAGGCAAAAATAACAAACAGGCCTTCACAAGAAGGTTTTATCAACGCTGTTTTAATAGAATAATTATAATAAAAAAATTTAAAAAAAACCAAATTCTTCTGTGGCTTCTGCTTCTTTTTTCATTGTTTCTAGTTCATCTTTACTATATTCTTTCCAGCTTTTTCCAGTCACTCTTATACACTCTTTTTCAAGTTGACCAAAGCTGCTATACCCTCTTTCTTTGTATTTTTCAAGAACAGCCCTGCCTAAGTTTAGTTTCATGTCCTCTATGACCTTTTCAGCTTCGTCTGAAGTTAGTTGTCTTGGCATGTTTTTCTTTATGTTTCAGAATATTTAAATCTTTTTTCTAAAAAAACCGAAAGATTTAAAAAGGAACAACTTCTGAATTAATTTATAAATCTTTCGCTTGTTAAAAATGTCCTTTATTAAAAGATGCCCTGAATGCAACAGTATTAATATTGTCTATGATGAGCAGAAAGGAGAACTTGTTTGTCAGGACTGTGGACTTGTTATAGAAGAAAAAATGGTTGACTTCGGCCAAGAATGGCACCAGTTCGAGGAAGGCGAGAAAAAAGGAAGGGGTGGTGCACCTTTAAGCATGCAGAAGTTCGATAAAGGTTTAACAACTAATATAGGCGAGATTTCTGATATCTATAAGCTTGCTGGAAGCAAGCAGACAAGGAAGTTCCTAAGGCTTAAAAAATGGCAGGAAAGGGTTTCTACAAGCATTGAGAGGAACTTAAGACTTGCTATGTCTGAATTAAGGAGAGTAGCTTCATTCTTAAACTTGCCAAATGTTGTTAGAGAGGAATCTTCTCGTGTGTATAACTTTGTTCTGCAACGAGGACTTGTAAGAGGAAGAAGTATGGAATCTGTTATTGCAGCATGCATATATGCTGCATGCAGAAGTTATAATATACCTAGAACACTTGATGAAATTGCAAATGCATCTGATGTTGAAAGAAAAGAGATAGGAAGAACATACAGGTTTATCACAAGAAAGCTTGCAATTAAAGTTACACCAAGCAATCCTAAAGATTATATCAGCAGATTTGCTTCTATTCTACATCTATCCCCAAAAACACAGAATGATGCTTTAAGAATATTAAAAAAAGCAGATGTTTTTGAATTAACTTCTGGAAGAGGACCTGCAGGAATTGCAGCAGCAGCTCTTTACGTTGCTGCCTTGCTAAATGGCGAGAAAAAGACTCAAAGAGAGGTTGCAGATGTTGCAGGGATTACAGAGGTAACAATCAGAAATAGGTATAAGGAATTGTTGGATAAACTAGGGCTTGAAGACAAACTGAAAATTAAAGAGCTTGAAACAAAAACAGAGAAAGAAAAAGCTGCAAAGAAAAAGAAATAAGGAAGTAATCTAGAGGGAATTTAAGCATTTATAGAATTTTATTGATAGTGTTAAGATTTTATTCTAGACTTTAAATTTCATAAGATCTTCTGCGATCTCTGTGTTTTTAAAGGTTTTTCTTGCTTCTTTTAACATTTCTTTTTCATCTTTTTCATATCTTTGTGAAATATGGGTTAGAATAAGCTTTTTTGCATTTGAAGATTTCGCTGTCTGTGCTGCCTGCTCTGCAGTCATATGACTATATTCAGATGCTTTTTCTTCCAGCTCTTTTGTATATGTTGATTCAGCTATCAATAAATCTGCGTTTTCTGCTATTTTTCTCATATCAAAAAAGCCCGTATCTAAGATTATGCATATCTTTTTTCCTTTTTCCATATAAGAAACCTCTTCTGGCTTAATGATTTGACTGCCTAACTTGAGATTATTTCCTTTTTGCAGCACTCCTATGTCTTTGCCCTTTATACCCAGCTTTTTTATTTTGCTGATTTCAATTTTCCTTTTATCTTTTTCTCTGAAAACATATGCTAGGCAGGGTGTAGAATGTTTTAATTTATAAGATTCTAGAATAAATGAGTTTTCGTAGAATGGCCCTTCTTGCTCTATCTCATAAATCTTAATTTTTATTTTTCCGACGAAAATGAACATGTTTAAAATTGCATCTAAATATTTTTTTGTTCCTACTGGGCCAAAAATTTCAAGCTCTTTATTATATCCATTAAGAACGAGGGTCTGTAAAAGTCCTGGAATTCCCAAAATATGGTCTCCATGCCAGTGTGTAATTAAAAGTTTTATAATACTGCATGGGTTTAGCTTTGCCTTTCTAAACTGCCTCTGAGTTCCTTCCCCACAATCTATGAGTATGCATTCATCTTCATATTTTAATAATATAGCACTATGGTTCCTTCTATCTGTAGGCACTGCCTGGCCTGTTCCAAGAAAAGTTAAATCTATCATCTTCTTTTGCTATTTGCTTCTTTTTAATAAGAAGAATGTTCTTAAAAAGCTTTTTATACCTCTTTCTATTTATTTTACTATGAAGCAGAAAATAAAACAGAGAAAAAAGGAAAAGCTTAGCAAGGCAACTGGCAAGGCTTTCAAGGCATTATTTGTAGGAGAAAAAGTTTTCAGCAATTCAAAAGAAGCATTTACATTGTATGATACAAGCAGATTTGGAGAACCAAAAGAAGGTAAAATTTATTATTCAATTGTTGAGGCTGTTTATCTTGCTGAGAAAGGCAAGATTGAAGTTTATATTAGAACTAAGAAACTGACTTTGAACAAGCTGATGGAGAAAGCAAAAGATACTGAAAAAAACTTTCATACAAGATTTGCTGTTTTTAGAGATATGAGGAATCGTGGTTACATTGTTAAGACAGCTTTAAAATTTGGGGCTGATTTTAGAGTTTATGACCGGGGTGTAAAGCCTGGCGAGGACCATGCAAAGTGGATTTTATATCCTGTTTATGAATCATCTGGATTAACATGGCATGAATTTGCAGCAAAAAATAGAGTTGCGCATTCTACAAAGAAAAATTTACTTATCGGTATAGTTGATGATGAAGGCGATGTAACATATTACCAGATAGCATGGATTCGGCCCTAAGATAAAGACCAAATTATTTTATTTCTGAATCCACTTCGAATAATTTTATTTTCTTTTTCTAAGCTTTTAAGATAATACAATGTATGCACCAATGTTAACTGAATATTATTTGCTATCTCTATAGTTTTTAATTTTCGATTTTTTAACATTTCTAGAATTTGTTTCTTAAGCTCTCCCATATCTCTTGTCCTTTGTCTTCTATTCCTTGTATTTATCACTGCACCTAAATTTTAATTTTTTGAGGATGCGGAAATCCTATTCTATCCCTAAATTTTTCAATATATCTATGATTTATTGAAATGGATGTTATTTTCCCATCTTTTTGAGTAAATATCTTATTTATCATTATCCCACATTGTTCCATTAATCTCTTAATCTCTTTTATTAAATTATGACTTTTCATACGTATAATAATTCCATTTGAGCTATACCCCTCATCATCAAATAATACTCTTAAAAAAGCAGATTTGCATTTATTCGAAGCTTGGAAAATTGTCCTTGGAATTTTGTCAGGATTTGTAAAACTTACCACTAATATATAAGACAAGATATCGGTAATAACTTTTGGGAAACAAACTATTGAAACAGTTTTTGTTTCTCTCTCATAAATTCTTACTTCTCCAAATATCCTCAAATCCTCCTTAAATTGTTCTCTTAATTCTTTACATTTATTAGCATAATATGGTACTTTATTCTTAGAGGCACAACTATCTCCAATCATATGAGCAATAATTCTATAAAATGCTGGAGATTCAATAAAAGGCAAATTAGGATTTACGATTGAAATTCCTTTATTCTTTGATTTAATCAAACAAATATTCTTTTTTATCTTTTCTTTTAATTCATTATTTATTAAATGTAAAGATTTTTTAAATAAAGAAATCGGAATAGCTTGTGGATATTTTATTCCATTTTTATAAGTATACCCCCTTGCATATTGCTTAACGGTTTTCGGGCTTATACCCAAAAATCTAGCATAAGCTCTCTTACCACCAACCTTATTAAACATTTGTCTAAAAAACTCTTCTCTAATTATATCACTAAGAGAAAGATATATTGTATCTGGAAAGTCCCAAATATGCCAGCTCCTCATTTTCTCTTTTTAAGCTCATTACCCATAAAGTTTTCAACTTGTTTGGATATTATAAGCCCTCTAGATTCACAGTATTTCTTATATCTCTTTAATACTTCTTTATTGATATACAACGTTAACTTAATCTTTTTACTTTTATACTTCATCATACGTATAATAACGTATACCAAATATTTAAATATTTCTATACTTAAACATATATGTTTAGGCATATTCTAAACTCTTGGAAAATAGGAAAGTTTATAATTTCTTACTTCCCTATTGCATTATTATGATAGATGTTGATGAAAAAAAAGGAAAAGTAATTGAGATAATGAAGCAAAAAGGCCCTGTTTTGCCTGTTCAGGTTGCTAGAGAGCTTGGATTAAATAGCATTTTTTCTTCTGCTATCCTCTCTGAGATGATTTCTAATAAAACGATTAGATTAAGTAGTCTTAAAGTTGGTGGTTCTCCTCTTTATTATCTAGAAGGTCAAGAGGCTTTACTTGAGAATTTTTCAAAGTTTTTGGGAGGAAAAGAACGCGAGACTTTTGAATTGCTTAAGAAAAATCTTGTTGTGCAGGATGATAAAATGAATCCTGCAGATAGAGTTGCAATTCGTGATATTAAAGATTTTGCAATTCCTCTAAAAGTAAATACAGAAGAAGGAGAAAAGATTTTTTGGAAGTTTCATTCTCTAAAGAATGAAGAAGCATTGAAAAAAATCAATGAATTTTTAAAAAAGAGAAAGCCAGCAAAAGCAGAAAAAGAAGAAAAGAGAATTGAAAAAGAAAAGCCAGAGAAAATCGAAAAAAAGCATGAAACTAAGAAAGAAGAAAAAAAAGAAGAATTAAAAATTGAATCTGCTTTATTTGAAAGAATTCATTCTTATTTAAATGAGAATAAACTTACTAACATACAGACTAAATTGCAGAAAAAAAAGGAAATAAGTATGATTGTCCTTGCTCCTTCAAGTATTGGTAAAATAGAAATGCTGCTTATTGCTAAAGATAAAAAAACTATTAATGAAGCTGATTTAAGTCTTGCTGCTTCTCAAGGCCAGAGCTCAAAGCTTCCTGTCTTGTTTTTAACTACTGGTAAACTTACAAAACCGGCAGAAGCAACAATAGAAAATTTTAAACATACTCTATTTTTTAGACAAATTTAATTGAATTTTATGATAATAGAAACTTTTAAAAACTCTCTTTTTTTAAGGCAGATATGAAACTCGAAGATTTAATGTATAAAAGGCTAGAAGAATCACCTGAAAGATATAGTGAAGGTGTCGAAGCCCTTTATTTTAGACTTTCAACAGCTTCTTCACAAAAGTTAGTTGAGCTAGAGGATATTCTCTCAAGAAATCTTCCTGAAGCTTCTATTTACAGGAAACCTATTTTGAAAAGAAATACTTCTGGAGCTAGGAGAATCACAGAAGAAACATATCATGGATTTGTACGCAACTGGATAGGCCAAGGAACACCATATTATGCAGTAATTGAAAGATGTAAGATTGAAGGAACAGATGAAAGTAACGTAAGCTGTTATTTAACCTTCCCAGGACAAAAAGAAATAACTATTTTAAAACAAATTGTTGAGAGACTTAAACCAGAAATGTCTCCAGAGATAATGCAGATTTATGAGGAGTTAACTAACTTAAAATAAAATGGGCAGAATTAAATCTTTATTGATAAAGAGAACAGCAAAGAAATTTGTAAGAGAAAACAGCAAAGCTTTTAATGAGAATTTTGATTCTAATAAGAAGGCAATTTTAACTATTATACCAAGCAAGAGAATGAGAAACAGTATTGCAGGTTATATTACAAGATTAAAAAAGATGAACAAGTGAGTTAAATCATGATAAGCATTAGTTGCTTTAACAACAAAAATAACTAAATTTACACGGAGGTTAAAATGAGTGAAGAGAGAACTGAAGAAAGAACTGAAGAGAAGAAACAACACAGAAAATCAGATGATAACGTTGTTTTTATTGGCAGTAAACCTTTTATGAACTATGTGACAGGTGTAGTAATGCAATTTACAACAAAAGGAGCAAAAGAAGTGGTCATAAGGGCAAGAGGCAAATTTATTTCTAGAGCAGTCGATGTTGCAGAGGTTACTACAAAAAGGTTCTTGAAAGAGCACAATATAGAAGTGAAGCACATAAAAATAGACAGTGAAGAATTTGAAAACAAAGAAGGAAGAAAAGTCAATGTAAGTACAATAGACATAACTCTTGGAAAAAAGTAAGCTAGTTTTTTATTTTTATTTTTTCTTATATTTTTTTAGCCACTGCCCCTATACTGCCTTCTTCTTAGCATTGTATAATGGCATAGCCAGGCTAATAGCAGAGAGAGAACTCCAACTATCATTAGAGGTATTGCATTTCCAGTTGTATTTTTTGCACCCACAACAAATCCTGTAAAACTAGCTGCACCATAGCCTATCCAAAATAATCCTAAAAGTAAGAAAAAGATGAAAAGAACACTTAGAGAATTAACCTTCATTTTTCATAAAAATTCTCCAAAATTACATAAAAATATTTTATTTT
>JACRHU010000035.1 GCA_016211995.1 Candidatus Pacearchaeota archaeon | reverse complement strand
TTGTACAATGCCAGTTATGCCCGCATTTCTGCGCTATAAAAAGCGGAGAAAGAGGAAAATGTAAAGCAAGAGAGAATAAACAAGGAACTCTTTACAGCCTTGTTTACAATAAGCCTTGCTCTGTTGCTGTTGATCCAATAGAAAAAAAGCCATTCTATCATTTTATGCCAGGAGAGAAGGCATTAAGCATTGCAACTGTTGGTTGTAATTTAAAGTGCAAGCAATGCCAGAACTATCAAATTTCTCAAGCAAAGCCAGAAGATATTCCATTTATTGCGTTAACACCAGAACAAGTTATAAAAAGAGCAAAGCAAGAAAATTGTAAAATAATTTCTTACACCTATACAGAGCCAACAATATTTTTTGAGTATATGTTAGACATTGCAAAACTGGCGAAAAAAGCAGGAATAAAAAATACAATTGTCAGCAATGGCTTCATAAATCCAGAGCCTTTAGAAGAGCTATGCAAATATATTGATGGAGCAAATATTGACCTAAAATCAATTAACAAAGAATTTTACAAAAATATCTGTGGAGCAAGGCTAGAACCAATTTTAGAATCTTTAAAAATCTTAAAAAAGAATAATGTATGGCTTGAAATTACAAATTTGATTATTCCGACATTAAATGATAAGACTTCAGAGCTCAAGGAACTTGTTTCCTGGGTGAAAAACAATTTAGGAATAGATACACCATTACATTTCTCTGCATTTTACCCTTGTTATGAACTATCAAATTTGCAGCCAACAAGCATAGAAAAACTAAGAGAAGCAAGAAAAATAGGAATTGCTGCAGGTCTGAATTATATCTACACGGGAAATCTGCCTGATGATGAAGGCTCAACAACTTACTGCCCTAAAAGCAAGAAAGTGGCGATAAAAAGATATGGATATAGAATCATAGAAAATAATATAAAGAATGGAATCTGCACTTGCAATGAAAAAATAGCAGGCATATGGAAATGAAAAAGATAACTCTCTTATTAATTGTGCTAGGGATATGGAAATGAAAAAACTATATCTTTTATTACTTTTAATATCTCTAATTCCAATTGTTTCTGCTTCTATTTTGATAAATGAAGTATTGCCTAATCCTGCTTCTGACTGGAATTTAAATGGGAAAAATGGAACAAATGATATGAATGGACATGGAGATGAATGGATAGAATTATACAATAATGGCAATGCTATCAGTTTAGATAATTGGTCAATCGGAGATAAAGTAAAAAATTATACTCTAAAAAATATAACAATATGTCAAGATTGTTTCATAGTACTATATGGAAACAATACTTCATTGCAATTAAATAATAATAATGAATCTATATTTTTATATGATGAAAATGGAATTTTAAAAGATAATTATTCTTATTCAACTAGCTCAAAAGATGTTTCACTATGCAAATGTCAAGAAGACTGGAAAACATGTAATCCCACTCCTAAAAGTCAAAACAATTGTCCTACTCCAACTAATCAAACAAATTCAACAATTACAGAACAACAAACAATTCAAGTAGAAAGCCAGCCACAAACAGAAAATGAGTCACATCTTGAGATAGTTTCTGCCCCAGATTCTGCATTTTTTGGAGAGACAATAGATGTTAAAATCTCTGCTTATCGTGGTGACACGCAGAAGTATGCTGTTTATACACTTATACAAGGAGATGATGAAAGGCTTTTAACTGATGAAATATCAAGACATGTGGAAAAATATAGCAATTTGGTCAGCACAATTTCTCTAAAAATAAACAATAACTGCGATAGGAGGTTTGACATCGGCTCTTATAACCTTATTGTAAGAGGGCTTAACACAAATGCTTCAAAAAAAATTGAAATAAAGCAAGATCCATCATTATGTGAAGAAAAAATTAATGAAATACTTTATGATGTCATTTTTCCAAAAATAATAGAGCCAGACAAAGAGTTTACAGTAGAGGTCAATATAGACAATAATGAAGATAGAGACAGAGATTTTGAAGTCTGGAGCTACATATACAAAGGAAGTGTATGCTATTCTTGTGAGAATGACAGAGAGGAGAATAAGCAAGATATTTCAATTGATGCAAAAGAATCTGACAGAGTTGTTCTAAAAGATAAAATAAAAAATATAAACATAGCAGGAGACTATAAACTAAAGGTAAAAATTAAAAAAGAAGCAGAAGATCCTAAAGAGTACACATTAGATGTTTATGTAAAAAATTTAAGCATTAATTTGAACACTGGAACAGAACAGACAGAAAACATTGTGCCTGAAACTGAGACTAATCAAACACAAGAAAAATCCAGCGGAATAACAGGAAAAGTAGTATATCAATCAAACAAAATAGTAAATAAGACAACAATCATACTTGTTATAATTGCCATTTTTCTTTTGCTCTATCTTTTAATAGTGAGGAAGGAAAAGAAACCAGTTAATGAAGAAATTTTTGAAGATTTAGATGGGGTAGAATTTAAAAATCAAGAAAGCTAGTAATCAATAAATAACATATCCGAGCCCTGACATCGGAAAAATCATAAAGATTTTTAAGATCCCAAAATCTAGAAGATTTTGCGATGCTCGGTCATTTATAGGCATCTCAATGCCTAGCTATTAGAGAATCATTAAGCATTAAAGATAAAGAGGAACTAATCATCCAGTTCATAATATAAAAATGGAGCAAGTTAAAGCAGGTTTGATAATAGAAGTGCTTGGAAGACCACCAGAACATATAGTTGAAAGTCTTAACCAGCTAATTGAAAATATGTCAAAAGAGAATGGGGTTTCTATTATGCATAAAAAAATTCATGAAGCAAAGAAAATTCCTGAAAATGAAACTTTATTTACAACATTTGCAGAAATAGAAATAGAGGTAAGAGATATTTACAAGCTTATAGAAATAATTTTTATATATATGCCTTCCTCAGTCGAAGTTTTTGATCCTTCTGAAATTAAGCTTAAATTAGATGATGTCAATATGATTATAAATTCACTTGCAGCTCGTTTGCATAAATATGATGCAATAGCCAAGCGTTTAAATATGGAAAGAATAATTCTAGAAAAGCAATTGCAAGAAAAAGGGATCAAGAGTGCTGTTGCGAAGCTTGAAGAAAAAGAGGCGAGGCAGGGAAAAAAACAAATAAAACAAGAAAAAGGAAAACAGAAAAAGCAAGGAAAGAGTAAACAGAAACAAACAAGAAAAACAAAAAAGAAATAAGTTTATTTAAATTTAGTGCCCGGATGTTCAGTCTTTGGGATATATTTTTCTTCTATTTTTTGAACAACATCTTTCATTTCTTTTGGCTTCTTTTTCTTAAAACGATTTGCCAAAAATATTACTAAAATTAATCCGGCAACTGCAATAAGGATTACGCCAATATTCCTCTTGGTTCCTGTTTGCTTTGAACATTTTCCAATGCAGCAAAATGATGTGCCCATTGCTGGCTTTAATTGGCCAGAGCATTTTTCATCTAATTTGCAGACAGTTCCATTAAGTGCAGAGCAGGTTTTATTTTCAAAGATTATTGAACCACCTGGAACATCATTCTGTGGAGCATTTTTTTTCACAGTTAGATTTAAAGGCAATTTGACAGAAACATTTCCAGAAATTCCTTCTATTTCACCAGAATATTCGTCTTCTTTTGCTGAAAATAATAAGTTTACTTGAACTATTTTTCCTCCGCTGATTTCGGAAAAATTTTCTGGCTGAATTTTCAAAATCTTGGCAAAATCTCTTGTAACCTCAAAACTTAAATTTTTAATTGAATATGGGGCAAGATTTTTTAGATAAATTTTGAGGGTAAATTCTGTTATATTTAGAGTTATATTCAAAGATTCTGGAATAAATCTGAACCTTGGAGTTGTTTCTTCTTGCAAAGGAATTGTAGTATTTTCATGAATTAGAGTTATCAAAACAGGAATAGTGTATTGTAACTCACTAGAAGAGCCAAATTTTTCTGGATAGCTTATCTCAATTGAACTTGAAGTAATAGATGCATTAGAAATTACAAAACTAACCTTGCTAGATTTTCCAGATTCTAAGATAATCTCCTTAACTTCATTAGTCAATAAAAATTTAGCTGAAACATTAATAACTTTTATTCCATTGTTTATAACACTAAGCTCAACATTCTTGGAGGGCTTGATAAAAGCAGGATTTATAGACACAACTGACTCAATACCTGAAGAAGGAAATAAAAGTGCTAAAGCAAGAGCTCTATTTTTGAAATTAAAGCTATCAAAATTTCCTTTTAACCATTCTTTTCCCCTAACGCCAGCATCTTTTCCTTGCAATGACCATGATGCAAATATTGTAGATTCAATATCAGGAACTTGTGAAACAGCTAACGAAGAATTACTCCAGTAACCTCTATTGTGCTGATTATTTACTAACCAATCTTCAAAAGATTTTGTAATTGCTTTTTCTTTTGTAGAAACAGCATTAATTTTAAGCCAGTCCAGCAGTCCTTTTGTATCCAGCTTCAAGTCAGATAAAACAAAATATGCATAAGCACTTGCCTCTGTATTGCAAACATCTTTGTAAAATCTGCCATAGCACTTAGAATTATTAAGTACAAAACTAGACATATTGCCCTGCTTATTCATCTTAAACTCAGAGAGTATTCCAAGGTAGGTATGAACAATCTTTGCATCAAAATCAGAAGTACAAGAAATACTCACATTAACTTGAGAAGGTTTATTTTTCAAATCCAGATTGATAGTATTTATACCAGAAGCAACAAAAACTGTTTTTTGCTCTTTTGTCGTATTTAAAATGCAAGAGCTATCTGCCTTTGCATCCAATATTATATCATATAATCCTATATCAAGATTATTCTGAGAATCAACAAGCCATTTTGAATCAACACTTCCTAGCTTTGAAAGTGCAAGTAACGCTAGGCTAGTATCTTTAACTTTGCAGCCAGAAGCAGGCCAGCATTGTTTTTCACTATCTCCTTTGCCAACCAATTCTTGTTTTCCTTGTTTTGCTAGTTCAGTATCATAACTTAAAGCAAGCAATGCATATGCATTCTCTTCAACAGAAGAGGGCCATTCTTGCTTTACACTATTAATTAAAGAAAGATACTCAGAGGCAAGACTCTTTTCAACAAAAAAATCAGCTTTTTTTGTCTCTCCTTTCAGAATTCCATTTTCATAATAAAGCGCATTTTTAACTTGCAGAGAATAATTTCCAGCACTCTGCAGGTCAAAATAAATAAAGTACTGCTTTCCAGAAATCTTGATAAAAGAAAATGCAGGAAATTGTTCTACATTGTCTTTAAAAATATGCACGCTGTCTAAGGTCAAATCTTTTGAAAAATTTCCAATAATCTCAGCCTGAAATGTTTCACCAACAAGGTAATCCTGCTTGAAAGGCTTAATCTCAAACGCAAGAGCATTTGATAGCAATAATGCAAGGACTAGAGCTGAAACTGCTAGGAACATTAGTCTAAATTTCATATTATCTGCCAATCCTCTTTTATCTAACAAGAAAAAACGATTAATAAATTTAACCCTAAGGGCCATTAATTTGTTTTTATAAATAAAAGATATTAATAAATTTAACCTTATTTGCTTATCTCTTCAAGCTTTTTCAGAGTTTCATCTAACTCTTTGTCTGTCGCGCTCTTTCTGAGAGAAGCTCTGGGTGCAGCAGAAAAGCTAGGTCTTACACTGCCTCTTGGAAGAATCATTGGAGCCATTGGTCTAGCAGGTGGTGCAGGCCGCATCATTACAGGAGGTCCTGATGGAGGTCCTGTAGGCGGTCTTCTCGCAGAAGGTTTTCTACCGAGTTTTCCTCTCAATAAAAATATAACTAGACCTAAGATTATTACTAAAGGAATTATTAACCATAATTTACTTGAAGATTTAGTTGTTGTTCCAGCAGGTTTACAGCATGAATAAGAGAAATCACATTCTAAATAAGAATCTACTTCATCTGTAGTTTCACATTGACTTGAGCAATAATAACTTGGATTTTCTGAACTTTCACATGGATTTTCTAATACCTGAGTTGAACTTGAATTAGTACATGTTCCAACACAACATTGTTGTGAAGAAGTTGTGTCAGAAGCAGAAATAGCAGAATCGCAATACCAGTTAACATCACATAAACTTCCTCCTCTCTCAGAGCAAGTCTTTAATACAGGCTGTTTTTTACAGCATACATCATTAAATCCTGCACATTGTGGAGCTTCAAGTAAATCTTCATAATCACATTCTGAACCAGAAACACAATATCCATTTGCATTCTCACAACTTATAATTCCCCCTTCACCTTCTGAAATGCAAGAAGCTTGTTTAGGCCATATAGTATAAAGAATAAATGCTGTATCTTTTCTGCTCGCTCCCCAGCTTCCGTTATTTGCTCCTGTTTTAATTTGTTCATTTAAAAGCCAGGTTTTTGCTCTATCTTTGTTGTCAAATGTAATATCAGCTAAAGCATTCAAAACAAGGGCAGTGTCATAGTATTTTCCATTTGCTGATGTAGAAGCCTGCCAGTATCCTTGTGTTCTTTGCATGCTTCTTAATTGATCTGCATAGTCAATTGTTCCTGTGAACTTGAAAAGATAAGCTTCAGGCAAATATTTTGTATTTTTATCAGCATATGCAATTAGATAAGGTAAAAATAAATTAGTATCAACTTTCTGTTGAAGCGCAACTGCAGTAAGCAATGTTGATTCATAATTGCAGGAAGATCCTTCTCTCAAACAGATTGCACTAATTTTCAAGTCAGCTGCGCCTCCTGAAGATTCTTTTTTTGTGTCAGAAGAAACATAATAAGTTGAATCACCTTGTTTCTGATAAACAAGTGTAGTTGCAAAATCTTTATCGCAAGACACTGTAAAAGTTTTTGAATAACAAGATGAAGCTATTTTCAACCAATAATTTCCAAAACCAAGTGTAAGACAAGAACCAGCTGCTTGATTTATTTTCTTATCTTCATTAATTGTAATCTTATATTCTTTGTTGTCATAAGCAACTGTACAGGCACTTCCACCTTGTGGATCAATCTGTAGATACCAGACTAAATCAGTAGGAGTGGAATTCTTTGACATCAGCCATTCTTCTGCTTTAGAGGTATCAACACAAATCTTAGTTAAAGCAAGCACAGCAAGACCGGTATCCTTAACTTTGCAGCCAGAAGCAGGCCAGCATGTACTTGCATTGCTTTTAGCATCCAGCGCATTCTTGCCTTGTGTTGCAAGAACATCATCATAGCTTAATGCAAGTAACCCATAACTAATATCTTCAACAGAGAGATTCTGCCATTTTCCATTCAGTGTTGAAGAAAGCCAATTGTATGCCATGTTAACTTGCTCTGTTTCATTAACAGCAGCAGAAACAGAAGCAAAAGAAAATAAAATAGTGAGTGATATTAAGATTAGTAATAAAAAAACCCCTTTACCTCTTATCGGAATATTCATGTATTTTTCACGTATAAGATATTTAAAATCCTTTCGTTTCTCAAGGATTTTTAAATGCTAGATAAGCTTTGTACATAATTAGCTTTAGAATAACCTATATTTATTCCCATTTATGTGCAAAGCCTATTAGACAAGCTTTGCGTACAAATTAATTAATCTTATTAAAATAAGATAATCTTGCTCGGTTATGCAAGATTATTCTTGCACTAACTTGAACAAATTTGCTATGAATTCTTATCTTGCTGACAATTCCATAAACTCTCTTAAATGCA
>JACRHU010000034.1 GCA_016211995.1 Candidatus Pacearchaeota archaeon | reverse complement strand
TACAAGTTAGACAGTGAAGCAATCAAACTTATAGAAAAATTTGAAACAAATGATTTTCTAAACTACACGAAAAAAACAACAATCTGCGGAGCAGGAGCAATTGCTTTATGTATGGAAATATGCAAGCATTTAAGCAGCAAGAAATGCAAGCTACTCAAATATTACACTTCCAGTGATATTACAGGAGATTACAGCTCTGCTGTTGGGTATGCTAGCCTTGCTTTCAATTAAAATAATTTATAAATAGATTTAGCATAAAATAAGACATAAAAGAGGGAAAATGAAAAAAATAATCTTGGCATTTATTTTAGCCATATTCCTACTTTCTTTAGCCTCAGCAACAAAAGTAAACCAGACACTTAAGATTGATACTCCAGTCACTGTCAATGGTAAGACAATTACTTTGAAATACACAGAAAGCAATATGCTTATTCTAGATGTTGATGGCCTGACAAATAGGTATACATTTACAACAACAATGGTTAATGACACTTTTGTCTATTCGCCAAATATCACTCTAAACGGCGTATTTTTTAAAATTCTTGATATAATAGATAGAGTAGGGGAGGTCAGAGCAGAAATTACAATATCTTATACATGTGGAAACAAGGTTTGTGAGATAAATGAGAAAGGATTCTGTTGCAAAGACTGCAATTGCAGTTCTTCTGAAGATTCTTGTATAGATAATCAATGTATTCTTACAACTTTGAATCAGTGCTTAAATAATTCTCAATGCAATGACAATAATAATTGTACAATAGATAATTGTACAGGAATTCCAAGACAATGTACACATGAAATAAAACCTTGTAAAGATTATGATTATTGCTGTCCACAAGGCTGTACTTTTGATAATGACGCTGATTGCCCAAGAACATCATGCGCAAGTAATCTTGAATGTAATGATAAAGATCCGTGCACTGAGGATGCATGCAATTTACAGACAAAAAATTGCACACATGAAAAACAGCAAGGCTGTGAATATAATCAAACATGCCAAAGCATCGGCAGTATAAAAAAAATAAGCAATGTAAGTAAATATTGTTCTGATACAGGATGGCAAGCTAAAAAATCAAGTGGAGCATGCAAACAGGATTATGAATGTACAATAAAATGCACTAAAGGAGATTGTGGTGTTCCAGTAAAAACAACAATTCCTAAAACTTCTTACATTATAATTGGAGCAGTAATTTTTATTGTTTTAATACTTTTAATAAGACATTTTAGAATTCATAAAATTTCAAAATTAATTTAAAATGGTCTATTTCTCCTTTTTCTAATTAAAAGAAGTGTAGCTAAGACTATTACAATTAAACTTGCTATGGCAAAAATGATGCTCCCATTACCTCTGGTAGATAAAAATGAGATAATACTACCAGTTACTGTCCCCTTTACTGCTGTAGAAGGCAACGTAGCATTACTAATATTTGAAACTGGAATAGTAGCATTTGTCTGATTTTGTATTGCACTTTCAGTCTCATTTTTTGCAGGAGGATTTAGATACCCTCCTCCCTCATCACTCCTACGGCTAGAGGAGGCAGGAGGCGCAGGGGTTGGAGTTTCTTCTGAAGAATAGACAGAGAATTGAGTTACAGCATATGAAAAGATTCCAGCAGAGTAACTGGCATTTGTGCAAATTGTTGATGGACAGGTACTTCCATCTCTTAATGCCCTTGGGCTAGAAAATGTTAGATTGTAAAAGTAGATATAAGCACTTTTGTTCAGGCTAGGCAATCCAGTTGAATTTATCTCTATCTTGTTAAAGGATATATTTGCATAGCTTTCTATATCACTAACACCACTTAAATCAATTAGCTCAGAGAAATTTATCGTCCCATATTCCATGTTTTCAAGAATGAGATTAGTAATGCTTGAGAGATTAACCTGGCTTAAGTTTGTTGTTAGTCCATTGAATTTGGAGGTTATAATAACAATAAATTCCCTTTTTTCGCTAAATCCTTTATTATTTACAGAGTCTGTACAATTTATACTCCAATTATATTTTCCTCCTGTTAAATTATAAATCAAGAATTGTTGTTCTTCATTTTTTGTTATCGAAAAATTTGTTTGATTAAGCTCATTATTTAGGAACAAAGAGCAGTTTGTTATATCAGAAGCATCTGTAACATTGTATCTCAAGATAATATTTCCGTCAGTATCTACAGAATTGTTTTGTGTAATCAAATTTATAGTTGGTGCTGCCGAATCTAAATTAAAATAGATGAACGAAGAATTTAGATTCCCTGCAGAATCATTACAGATGAATGTTGCATTATGTACCCCCTGAGTTAATCCTGTTTTAGTATAATTCCAATATCTTTTGTTAGCATCGCTAGTCATGCTAATATTATTGGCAGAGGTATCTGTATCCATGAAGAATCCACACCAGCTTCCTGTTTCAGATAGAGTTACATTAAATCCCACAATACTCACAAGATATGTTGCATTTGTAGGAGAAATTATTGTTATTGCAGGAGGATTTATATCCGTTATTGTCAAGTTTGATGAATTTACCATTGCAGAATTTGCAGTTCCATCATTAGCAACTCCTTGACATGTCAATACATCTCCGTCTGTAAAACTTGCGCTTGTTATATTTTGAGTTGTTACTCCGGTTGAAACATTATTCTTGTACCATAAATAAGTGTATGTCAATGCATCGCTGTCTACATCTCCTGCTCTTATAGTGCAATTAACTCCAACGCTTGCAGCATAAACTGGCGTTGGATTTAAAGTAAAGTTTGCCAAGCTAAGAGTAGGCAGAGTATTCACAATATAAGTTGTATTAGATTTAAGGTTATCAGCAGAAGCATCTGAAACATTTATAGAGCAATTCCATGTATTTCCTTTAGCCTGCGGAGCACTTGCTGCCTGACCTTGTCCAAGAGCCAAAGAATAATTGTAATATCCCCCAGCACTTCTTGATGCAGCTAGAACTGTAAATGTAGAAGAATTATAATAAGTTGACGAATTAAACCATGAAACATTTATCTTCAAATCATTGGCTAAATCAGCATCATAGACTTCAAAAGAACAATTAAGTGTAGAATTCCCATAAGGATATTCAGAAGTTGAATTAGGCAATATTGTTATATTTATCACAGAAGGAGCTGTATTTAGATAGACATTAAATGTTACATTGTTCAACTTACTTGTATTGTAATTGTTTGAAGTATCATTACAAATAAAAGTAATATTATGGCTCCCCTGAGTTAATCCTGTTTTAGTATAATTCCAATATCTTTTGTTAGCATCGCTAGTCATGCTAATATTATTGGCAGAGGTATCTGTATCCATGAAGAATCCACACCAGCTTCCTGTTTCACTTAAACTGATATTATAAGGAATTGTATCTCTCGTATAAGTTTGATTAGCAGGACTTAAAATAGTTATTGCTGGGCTTGTTATATCAATATTAAAAATAACAGAAGAAAAACTCCAGCTATTAGCAGTATCATTACAGCTAAAAACTGCGTTATGGCTTCCTCCCTGCATTGTTGAATTTATCAAGCCAAAATTATTTCCACCCAAATTAGTCATGCTTTGATTTCCAGAAGAATCAATGCTTAGAAAACATAGTCCTGCCCTATTTATTGAAGCATTAAAACTTATTGTTGTGGATATGTAAGTCTGGTTGAGAGGAGATGAAATAGTTATTATAGGAGGAGTAATATCACTAATATTAAAAGTGATGCTATTAGAAGTTGAGAGATTCATATTTCCAGCTGTATCATTACAATAAAATCTTGCAACATGACTGCCTTGAGTCATGCTTGAATTTGTATAATTAAAATTTCTGTTATTGCTTTCTTTATTCATACTAATATTGCTTGCCTTATCCAATTCAAGCAAACAACTTGAGCCATTTTCATTTAAAGTTACATTAAATCCTATTGCTGTAGTTGTGTAAGTCTGATTAAGAGGAGAGATTATTGTTAAATTAGGAGCAGCATTATCAATAATATAAGTAATATTCACAAAAACAAAATCAATCCAGAAATCCATATTATTATCACTATCATCATAGCCATAAAAAGAAATAAGCAAATTTTCAGCAGCTGATTTTGGGTCTGGTTTTGAATTAATCCATGTTGTTATATTCCCACATACTTGAGTTGTGTATGCCCAAGTACTACTCCAATTTAAACATGTTTCTAGTGAATCTGCCAGGACAGTTGTATAGGAATCTGTCCCTGTTGAATTCTCACCAGCTGCCAAATAGCAGTGATCAAATGAACTATCGCCTATTCCGCTATCTCTCCAAGCAGATATACAGACTTTTACATCCTGGATTATTGTTCCAGAAGGCAAACTTAGATTATGGGTTGTGTTTAGTCTTCCAGAATTTGGAGCTCCAGTTGCACCGGCTTTTGTTATTCCGAATTGTTCTGTTGTATTGTCTAAAGTTTGGATACTTGAAAGAGTGCAAGTTCCCGTGATATTGCCTTCTTTACATTCATATATACTAACAGCGGATTTTGAAACAATAACAGCACTAACAATAACAGAAAGAAATATTGAAATAAAAATAAAAGCAATTATAGGTAGAATAATTCTTGATATTCTCTTTTTATATTTCTTCCTTTCCCTCTTTTCATCCATACTAAACACTAACGAACCCCATTTAAATATTTTTTTATCTTTGGGGCTTTGCGTACAAATTATTCAGCCTTGTTGAAATAAGATAATCTCGCTCTGTTGTGCAAGATTATCCTTGCACTAACCTGAATAAATTTGCTGTGAACTCTTATTTTGCTTACAATTCCATAAATTCTCTTAAATGCAG
>JACRHU010000033.1 GCA_016211995.1 Candidatus Pacearchaeota archaeon | reverse complement strand
TATATTCCCATTGTGAATCATTCATTATTTTATTATCTGATTCATAAGCAGTTTTAAGGAGGTTGTAAAAATATGTATCATTAGTCATGTTGGGATTTACAGTCCCATATCCACTCCTATACTCTCCATCCCAATAATAAATCATAAAATATTCATAGGCATTTTTATAAAAATGTTCATTTGCTTTCATTATTATCTCTTCTTTTCCATCTAAATTATAATCTCTATGCCTGACTCCTAAGAGATTTGAAAAAGGTAAACTTTTTTCTTCCCCCTTAATTGTAAAATCATTTCTCCTTTTTTCTAAAATAGTATTTATAATATAAGGATCTCCTTTATCACTTAGATCTTCAACAGGGCCTATTCTATCCCTATAAAAAACAGCAATTTCTTTTTCAGGATCATTATCAAAATTTAATTTAAAAATGTAAAATATATCTCTATCTTCAATACCTCTTTTTTTAAGATATGCCTTAACATAATCAAGTTCATTTTCTTTTCCTTTTTTATATTCTGCAAGTGATTGGCTAAGAATTTTTGCCCCAGAAATTGCATTTCTTTCTTCTTCCCGGAATTTTTTAAATTCTGATGAATAAATTTTTTTATTTCTATATGCTGTGAAAAAGCTATCAAATGTTTTGATTCTTGTTTCAAGCCTGCTTAAATTTTCATACTTTCTTTCTAAATCACTTTTACTTGAAACTCCTCTTTTTGATTCTTCTTCAATCCTTTTTTCAAGTTCTTTAGCTGAATTAATCATTTCTCCTGCAGGAGTATCACTTTTTATCTCTGAAGGTTTGAGAGTGATGATTTTTAATAAAGGAGCTTCTTTTTTTGTCTGTGTTCCAATATTCTGATGTGTTAAAGGGTTTAATGTTATGTTTGTATTTATGAAAACATAGAATTTTTCAGGATATCCTTTTATTATGCCTAAATTAAATTGTCTGCCTATCTCAAATCTTGGAGACAAGTGTATTGGTGGCTTAAATTCAAAACTCTTATATCCGCTTTTTATTGTTTTAAGAACAGTCTCTCTTCTTGTTTTTTCTTGCTCTGCAAGCCTGTTTTCTACTTCAAAAGCAATTTGTGCAAGTTTTCCATATGGAGAATCTTTTGCAACTCTTTCGACTGCCTTCTCTATTACTGCATCTGCAAGCATGCTATAAACCCATCTGACATCAGGCATTGACGCTTCTTTTATTTGATAAGTTCCATATTTTGTCTTTCTCTCTGTGTCAAGCTCCCAAATCTTACCGAATGTTTTTTGATTAATCTGAGTTTTCTTTGGAAAAAGAAAGATAATGCTTGTATCTTTATACCAAGACATTATATAATCTTGGCTTGATGTTTTGATATCTAGCTTAATCTCTCTCCCATTTTTCACAGCTTCAATATTCACCTGAGGATAAGAAAATGGAAAAAATGTTTTAGCATTCTGCAAAGAAGTTATTGTTTCATCATTGAAGTTAAAATGCATTGTGCTTGGATTGTCAAATGTGAAATCCAACAATTTTTTTTCAAGCGTTTTGTTTTCTTTTTCTACCTTATTTTCAAGATCTCTAGTTAATGCCAATTCAAGAAATTCCCTTTCTTTTTCTTCTGTTACTTCAGGAGAAATAGCATATGTCCTCTCTTTTTCATTTGTTGTTATTTTATACTCTGCTCCCTTATATTTTACTATTGTCTCTCCTGCACTTACTGAACTAGAAAAAAATAAAGGCAGAAGTAAAGAAGTTAATGCAATTCTTTTCAGATTTTTGAAATTCATTGTTAATAATTTCGCATATCAAAACCTGTTTCTACAAGTTTATTTCCTTTCTCTGAGAAGAATTCTGCTCTTTCCCAATCACCTGCTCCTGGATGGATTTTAAAAGAATGAACTCCTTTCATTTCTTTTTTAATTTCTGCATCTAGAAATGGAGTATCTTCTAAGTTATTGTAGCCATATAAAGGATTTGTATATTTTATTTTTTCTCCTGCCATAGCAATAAAGTCATCATCGCAATATACTTTCACATCACTAAAAAAATCTGAAAAACTATTACCCAGAGAAAAGCTTTTTCCAGGAACAACAAAAACTTCTGGAGTTCCGTCTCCTGGATGCAATGTTTGGCTTATTTTTACATTAACTGCAGAAACTCCTACAACTATTTCTAAATTATTTTTCTTTAGGCTAAAAAGAAGTTTGGAATCCATAGTTGGCCAATCAAATTTATATTCTGCTTGTTTTGTTATCCTAAAATCAGTCAGCTTCTCATAATTAATGTATACATTCTTACCTTTAGCAACAATAGTGGGGGTTTTTACTTTCACTGGCTTTGTTTTTGCTTCTGCTGCTAGGGGGCTTAGTAATACCAATGCGCTTAATCCAAGCAATGCTATTTTATTCATTTTAACTATTTTTCCATGTTTCACTGATTTAAATATTTTCTTGCATTTTAATATATACTTTCAGCTTTGCACATAATTAGTCTTATATTAATAACAATTTATTTCTATATATGTGCAAAGCCATATATTTAGTTAGATTTATTAATATCCCAATCTTATCACAAATTAGTATATACTTTCAGTTAGATTTATTAATCTCCTACTCTTTTATTGCCTATGAAAAATAAAAGGGGTCTAGAGTTTGAAACTATTGGCAAATGGATTATTGCTTTGCTTTTACTTGCACTTGTTGTAATGGGATATGTGATATTGAAGGGAAAAGGTTCTAATATTTTTGAAAATCTAAAGAATCTTTTTATATTCTGGAGGTAAGATGTTAGTTACTTATAAATTAAACGAGACAATATTTTTTAAGTAAAATGGCTATTACTACAGATACCTTGATTAAAGGGATAATTGTCCTTGTAGTTATTGGGCTTGTTGGTTGGGGGCTTTTCTTTTTATATAACAACTATATCAAGCCATATTTTGAAGGAATTCCTGACATGAGTATAGATTCAGGCACAAATGAGGTGATAGAGTCTGTTCCAGGAGTTGATGATGAAATCATTCCTCCTGACACTTTATCAACAGAATGTTCTGGAGTTCTTGTTTCTACAGGCTATAGCTGTGGAAGAGATGGTTGTAAGGTCAGAGAATCTGTTTTGCCCAGATTGCAAGAAGCTGTCAGAATTGCACAAAGCAAAGGAGTTACTCTAAGAGTTAATTCTGCATGGCGTTCTGCTTCAACACAGCAGCAATTATATTCAAAATATCAGAGTGGAACAGGAGCAATTGCTTGCGGTCCTGGCAAAGATAATTTTGCTCATTGTCCGCATGTTGTTGGCTGCGCAGTAGATGTTTCTGCTACAAGAAATAATAAAAAAATAAGTGCTAGTGAACTTGAAAGCATAATGTATCAAGCAGGATTTATAAGGTTCTGCAAAGAAACTTGGCATTTTGAATATGGAACAGTAAGCTGGCAGAGAACAGCGCCTACAGGAAGGAAGTGTTATTGAGCCTAGCAGGAAAAAAATCGAAAGATATTTAAACATCTGAGCTCTAAAAAAAACATGAAAGAGTTGAAATTTAAATTATTATTAATCTCACTCTTTACTCTAGTTATTTCTCAAGTGTTTGTAAGTGCTGCTTCTGTTTTTGGTGAGGGCTCAATACTTGCTCCAATTATGCATTATGTTTTTGGTATTGCTCCTGGAACTGCAGGGAATGAGATGGCAATACTTTTTGCAGTCTGGCTGATATTCTTTGTTGCAGCTTCTGATATTATCTCGCTATTCACAATGTTTGCTACTTTTATTAGCTGGCTCATTGGATTTGGTTTAGCAATTATACTTGCAAATACTGGTGCCAATCTTCAGATTGCAAAATCAATGTTTGGATTAGCAGCGACAATGGGCACCATAGGCATTGCGATAATCCTTATTGGGGGATTTATTGCAGCAATGCTATTCCATTTCGGAGTAACATGGGCATTGCATTGGTTAATTAGGGCAAGGATTGCTAAGAAGGCTGCAACAGGACATCAACTTATAATTGAAGGTGCCAAGTCATTTAAAGATGTTGGTAAAATTACTGTGGATGGGAATGTCTTTAATACCTAATCCAAAAAATATTTAAATGACTTTCTTCTGTATTAGACATGAATAAAAAAACCCTCATACTAATCTTTTTATTTCTCTTAGTATCTCAGACTACTCTCATTTTTGCAGCTACAACCCTTTTTCCAACAGACTATTCAAAAGCCTTATTTGGTGGAGAGGGAATTTTAGGAAACATCACAAAATATGTGTTTGGTTATGAAGGAGGCAATATAAGAGAGGGGATTGTTATTATGGCTGTGTGGCTCATAATCTTTGTTGCTGTTTCTGATATGGTTTCACTTTTTGCTACATTCTCGAGCACTGTTAGCTGGCTAATAGGTTTTGGACTAGCAGTTATTGCTGCCAATACTGGGTTTATCAGTGGACTTGCTTTATGGGCATTTGGAGCAGCAGCAGCTTTAGGAGCAATTGCAACATTAGTTGTAATTGTTTCAGCGCTTTTAGTAGCAGTTATCGTTCATCTTGGTTTAGGAAGATTTAAACCATGGCTCGAAAGAAGAGGAGTGGTGGCTGCAACTGCAAAAGGTGCGGCAGAAGCCTTTGCTGGCATAAGGGTTGCAAGAGGAGTAGCTAAGGCAGCCGAAGGAGGAGCATAATCCTAACCTTAAATTTTCTTTGCACAATATATTAGTATTTAACAATGGTTTGTTTCAGTATAAAGCCGCTCTCAACCTTAAATTTTTAAACTTCTATTTCTTTGTTTGTGGATGAGAAGAGGAAAAGGAGGCAAATTATTTTTTATTTTATTCTTTTTATTAATTATATCTTTATCTTTTATCTATGCATTTGACTCTGCAATTCTTTCTCCTGAAAGGGTTTTTGGAATAAGCTCTGGAATGTCAGCCCCAGAGATAGTTGTTGCTGTTTCTATGCTCTTTATTTTGTTTATGGTTGTTTATAGCTTGCTTAAAATTCCACTTGGAAATATTTTTGGGGTTATACTAGCAATTCCTATTGTTATTTTGATAGCTTATTTCAGATTTTTGAATTCATTTTTTGTTTTTGTTACCAAAATTGTTATTTCTGCAGGAGCAATTGGAACAGCTGCATTGCTTATCGCAGCATTTGTTTTTGCAGTTCTGTTTCATTTATCTACAAACAGACTTGCTATATGGTGGTTAAGAACAAGAGTTAAACTAAGAGCAAGAAGATTTGTGTTTTTTGCCTGCTTTATTTTTTTATTAATTTTAATGCAGTTTCTTGTTAGTGCCCAGCAAACACCT
>JACRHU010000032.1 GCA_016211995.1 Candidatus Pacearchaeota archaeon | reverse complement strand
TCATTAATCCTAACATTAATAAATTTTCCTAGCAAATTTTTTTCTGAATGCAATGCAATTAGCCTGTAATCTTGTGTTCTCGCAAGCCATGTTTTTCCAAAACCATGCTTATTAACTAGAATTTTAAATTCCTTGCCTATTAATTTTTTATTTTCTTCAAGCGCAATCTGACTATGCAATTTTGTAAGTAAAGAAGACCTTTTTTTAATTATTTTATCATCTAGTTGTTTAAGCCTCGCAGCCTCTGTTCCTGCATGCCCATGAAATCTGCTTATATTTAAAAGCTGCGGCTTTATTTCTTTAATAAGATTGACTGTTTTTTCAAAATCCCCATTCATTTCAGTTGGATAGCCAACAATAATATCTGTTGATAGAGTAAGATAAGGAAAATATTTTCTGAATTCTCTAACTATTCTAAGAAAATCTTTAACTTTATACTTTCTATTCATCTCCATCAAAATTTTATCACTTCCAGACTGTATTGGAAGATGCAAAAATTTATACATTTTTTCACTTTTATAGCATTCAATAAGCTCATTTAAAATAGGCAAAACATGGTCTGGATTCATCATTCCCAACCGAACATAAAAGTTTCCTTTGATTGATAAAATATCATTAAGTAGATAAGGTAACCTGCTGATGGTTATTTTTTCATCTCTCTTATTGATTCTTAAAGGATCAAAATCCAATCCATAGGCTGCATTATCCTGGCTTGTGAGCCAGATTTCCTTACAACCCTCGTTTAAATCCTGTTTTATATTTTCAACAATCTTACTTGCAGGATAAGAAAAAAGCTTGCCTTTTGCAAATCTTGTTATACAATATTTACATTCTCCTAAACAACCTTCAAGTATTTGTGTAATTCCTATAATCTTATTCTGCCTTATCTTTGGAACACAAACCTTAATCTCATTCTCTTTAGAAATAAGCTGCTGCTGAAATTTTTCATCAATTCTTCCTTCAACTAATCTTTTTATTGCTTTTCCTATTTCATGAACATGATGCGAACCAATTAACAAAGCTTTTGGAGCAATTTCCTTGATTAGAAAAGAATGAACATCAGGCATACAACCAGCAATAATAAACTTCTTGTTAAGTTTGCTTAATTCCTTGATTCTAGAAATCATCCTCTGTTCTGTTGGACCCTTGACTATACAAGTGTTTAATATAACGATGTCTGCAATCTGTAAGCTATCTGTAATATCTAATCCTGCTTGTTTCAAGATTCCTGCAATTATCTCTGAATTATTTTGGTTAGCTGAACAGCCATATGTCTCTATATAGATATTTTTAATTTCTTTCATCCATACAACAAAAAAAGAAGATTAATAAGATTATTGATTTTTGGCAGCGCCTTGGCACCTAATCCAATACCCCAAAAGCATGGCCATCCCAGTTGCCAGCGAAGTCGCCACCAAATCCAAGCCTGCCGCCAACGTAGATGCTAAGCGCAGACACTTTTTGTTCTTGATTATTAGTTTCAACTCCCCATGTAGAAGGCTTTAATTTAAAATGAGTAGAGGCTTCTGCAAGTTTTTCAGCTCCTTCCTTTCCATAGCTCGCTATCATAAATCCATCTTTTGCTAAGGAGTTTTGAGTATGCTCACCTAATTGATATGTTTTTTTAGGCGCAAACCTTACTTTCCTATCGTTGCTGAATCTTATTCCTTCTCTTTCCTCTCCGCCTTTAAGCATTTCTTCAAGCTGATTTACATTTAATGAGTCATTTCTTCCTATTGCTTGAGAATCTTGCAAAACATAAACTCCATTTGCTATCCATAAATTTCTATTAAAAACCCAAATCCATTTATCTCTCATAATATCTCTTACATTCTTAAATTCAGGCTCATCTTTAACTTCTGGAATACAATAAGCTGCATAAAGCAAAGAAGCAGTCTCATCTCCTGTTGGAATCTTTTGTTTTCTATTTAAAATTTCAGCTCCAACATTCATATAAGTGTTAGGGCCTACTGATGGATAAGCAAAAGCTATCTCATTTCCATTATGCTGAACCCGTAATTCTGTTCTTCCTCTAACTATTCTTGGAATATTTTGCGCCATTCTAATCTGTTTTTTTCAGAGAAACTGTCCTTTTTAAATCTTCTGAATATTATTGTTTATAAATTTAGAAAACTTGTGATATGGCTACTTAACTAAAAAACCTGCCAGAGGACAAGCAGGGAACAGGCAAGGACTATTAGTTCTGTTGTTATCACATATTTAGCTTGCAATTCATATTTTCCAGATACCTTGAACCAGATATATACAACAACAAACCATTGTACAAAGATTAAATGAAAAAATTCAAAATAGTCTTTTAAGAACCAGAGAGCAAATCTGCTTGCTATTGCTGCAATTAGCGCAAATATTGCCAAGCTTGTTAAAAAATAAATAAATTTTCCTTCAAATCTGCTTGTTGCTTTTAAAACAGAGTCTGCAGCAGATTTTACACCTTTAAGCACACCAGTAGTTACTGCACCAAATGTAAGCCCTAAAAACCAAGATGTTGAATCCATTAACTTAAAAACAATATTCTGAAACCTTACTGGATCAAAGATTTCAATAAAAGTAATACCTAATAAGAACAGTGCAACTGCTGTCTCAATAAATAAAAATTTATTATGCTGGTCCATTT
>JACRHU010000031.1 GCA_016211995.1 Candidatus Pacearchaeota archaeon | reverse complement strand
TCTTCTTGTGATTTTCTGTCTATTTCCATTCTTGTTTGTGTGAAAGTTTCAAATTCTTCAAGAATTCTTGCTTTTGTTATACTCTTCAAATAATTATCTCTGAAGTTAACAGCCTCTTCATAGCCTTTTCCAAGCAGCTCTTCAGGAACTTTAAAATCTCCTCTTAGATTGGTAAGTAAATTAGAAATTTCTCTATTATTTAATCCACTATCTAACAGGTACTGGCCAATTTCAAGCCATTCATTTTCTTTTACACCAACAGTTGAATTTCCCTTTGTCATGTATCCTTTTGCGTAATCTGCAAATTCTTCTGGCTTGCTGAATCTTTTCAAGTATAGAAGTTTAGCAGAAGTAATCCTGCTCTTTATTGCTTCTCCCATTTTATCTGTAAAATTAGCATCCATTATAGGCAAGAATTTCCCTTTAGGAATTCTCGTTCCATCAAACATAGAAAAGAAAACACCTGCTAGCTTGATATCTTCTGGAGTAGCGTGATAGTTTTCTCTTGAAGGAATAACAGCATCTGCATCAGCCATATACATAACAACAGGGCCTTGATGCTGGTTTATCTCTTCGATTATTGCATTAAGCTTAAGTGGAGTCTCATCTTTATATGTTGAACCAATATCAGTTATACTGAATGTAAATGCCTTTAATGGAATTCCTTTTTCTTCTGCAAGTTCTGCAAGCGACCTTGTCAAAGCGTGAGCAGTAAATGTCTTTCCGCCTCCTGGCTCTCCGAAAGTGAATATTGAAGCAGGTGGATTAAGAGGATTTTCTCTTTTTTCCCCATTCCAGAATAAAAGTCTTTTCATGCTTTCCCATAGCTCGCTGACATATTCTTCATTTCCGATAATATCTTTTTTATTTATTCCCATAAACTTGTCATCAATTTCAACTCTATCGCTTTTGCTCTTGAATTCTCCTAGCTGGGTTGAAAAATTTCTAAATATTAATTTTAAGTCTGCAACTTTATATTTTTCTGCAATATCTTTGAATGTTTTCCAATTGAATTGTGAAACCCAAGAAGTAAAGATTGCTTCTAGTGTATATTTCAGCTCATTATCATCTGCTTTCTCTCCTTTTGTATTTTTTTCAGTTATAATCCTAGTTAAATCTTCTGTTGCCATTTTCGCAAGCATTCCAGTCAAGCTATCCCTGTCCTTGCTTGCATCATACTGAGTCCCAAATGAAAACATATTCTTTACATCTGCTTTATTTGAGTTAAGCAAACTTAATCCAACCTGGCCTGCAAAGTATAATGCATATCTATTAGAGAAAAAAATAGCATCAGCAATCTGTTTTCTTATCTCCTCTGTCTGCTCGTCAATCTTTTTTGCTGTTTCTGCTGTTAATTCCTTCTTCACTTCTAATGACTTTTCTTCTGCTCCAAGTTTCTGCTCTAATGTAAGCACATCCATTTCTTTTCTTAATTCATAAGATGCTGCTCTAAAAACTGAAAGAGTATTTTCATATGCTTCAAGATAATTTATCTGTTGCCCTGAATTCCTTGTTCCATTTGAGAGTTGTTCATTTACAGCAGAATAAAGAGTTCTAGCCTTTTCCTTCTTTCCATTAGGTATAAAATAAGCTCTGCTAACTATTTCTTTTACTTTTTCTATGTCTTCTTCAACTTGCTTATCAAGTGTTATTTCTTTATTTGTCATTTTTTTATTTGATTACTAATCGATAATGTATAAGCCTTGAGAGGCTTACTTTTGCTGAGCCGGTCAGTGGCTCAGTGATCTGTGACATTATCTACCTTAATTACTTATTATACCTCCAATATTCTGACAGCAGTTCCTAAAACAGAATCTGCAACTCTCGAAGAGTATTTTCCAGGGCATACAATAACTTCATCACTCCAGTTTTCTCTGTAAATTATCTGTCTTAAACCTTCTGCTGTATCTTCATGATTAGGAGCATATGAATATTGCCTGCTGAAACGTAGCAAGCCTGTTTCTTTATCTTCCTTTAATAACTGCGAAGTTATAGGAAGAGCCTTAATTTCATCTGATTTTGTGAGAAATTTATTTTCAAACGGACCAATAAGTGCACTGGAAACATGAACTGGATGCAGGCTCTTAAACGAATCGTCAAGACATTTTAAAACATACCAAGCTGCATTATCTTTTCCAAAGTTAAATGAGTTTTTAAGAGCATCAGAAATTACAGTTCCATGCTCTGTTTCTGTAATTTGTGGCTCTAAAATATCCTGCCACGTGTCTATAAGATATATTTGAAACATTCCTGATGCAGGAGAGAATGTTGCATAAACAATGTTCCATAAAGATTCTCCACCTAAAGTTTTTACTTTTCTTGCGCAAGGCTCAAGGCTATATTTGCTTGATTCCCAACCAAGTAATCTTACAGTTTGCAGCTGTTCTAGAAAGTTTCTTTTCATTGCGCTAACATGAAACTTTTTGATTTCTTCATCTAACTGCAAAACAGGAACTTTATCCTCAAGTAAAGTCTCTTTTATTTTTCCTGCGCATTCTTCATAAGAAGGCATTTTTGCAAGAAGCTCTTCAGATTGAGTTTTTAATCTATGTAATTCAATAAAATCAAATGCCCATGGCAATCCAGACTCTGAACTGATAGTAAGCTCTTCAAAATATCCTCTATTTTTTTCTCCTTGATTTGTAATCCAATCAAACCATCTATAATTTTCTCTTATTATTTCAACAAGACTTGAAATTTCAGCATAAGTAGATTCCTGCTCTGGAAGCCTAGCCCAATCCCAGTTATTCGCTACTCCAAAAGCTTGTAAAGTTGCAAGGTGCTTTGCATCCTGCTGATATAAATTTTTTTGTAGAGCATAAAGAAATCTATCTAGGCAAGCCAAATATCTTACCTTTTCTTCTCCGGTTATTTTCTGATTAACATTTTCTTCCATTTTAGTCTCCGGCTTTGCACATAAACAGAGTATATTATTCCAAAGCTAATTATGTGCAAAGCTTTGGTCTTCCGACTAACTCTAGTTTAATAGAATTAGTAAGGAATTTATTGACGTTGAGCATAGTGAGGAGTTTCTATATTCTGTAGTGTCTGTTGATTCTCTGCCCATGCCTTTTTCTGCTCATT
>JACRHU010000028.1 GCA_016211995.1 Candidatus Pacearchaeota archaeon | reverse complement strand
TCGTGGGGGCATCCGGAGCACTGCACTTTCTGTTTAATGCCTCAAAAATTACCCGTTCTAATCTTTTATATTCTTACTGAAATTCCTAACTTTTTACAAATAGGGCAATTATTGCTGAAATTTCTTTTTTCAAATGTCCAAATCTTATGATTTTGATCACTATCAGAAATCTTTGATTTCTGAAGTTTGCAGAATGTGCTGTTCTTTATAATTTCATTAAATTCTTTAAACTTCATTTCCTTTATCTCTAAGTTATCAATTATTTTCTGAATGTTTTCTTCGCATATTTTTTTATACTTTTCCATAGGGAGCTCAAATTTCTTGCATTTCCAGCAATGCATTGCAAAATACATCCCATTTAACCTCTGCAGAGGCCATTTTGGTCTTTCTTTTTCTATTATTTTTTCATCCATGCCTTATTTATTCAAGATTATATTTTCAGGACTCCAACCCTTAGGGATAGAATATCCCTCATCTAAAATTGCAGCAGAGTTTATTCTTCCTATAATAAATGTTCGCTCTTCTTCTCTTAAATGGCAGAATGCTACAATACAATCTTTATGAATTTGATAAATATCAATTATCCTATTTGTATGTTCGTCTGAATGCGGGCTGTAATATCTTATTTTGATTTTTCTCTTTTCATCAAACGCCTTTTTTAATAGTTTCTTTATCTCAGAATTTTCACAGACATAAATTCTTTTTTTTCCAGGGCATTTTAATCTTTTTATTATGATTCCAACTTCTTTATTCTTAGTTTTTGATAATTCCCTAATAATCTTATCAGCATTTTTTTTTGATAAATAAACCATAGTCCTAATTCTTCAAATTCAGAATTAATTTTTTATGTTTTTCAAAAATTATTGGGTCAATAAATCCGAAAACTCCCTGAAGTCCATCTTTAAATTTGATTGAGACTATCTCTTTCTTTATTTTCTCAAATCTATTTTGAAAACTATACCTCTTTGAAACTTCTTCCTTTACCCAATTTTGGTCTTTAATGTTTGAAACCAGAAGAAAAATGTCCCTGATATCTGCTTGCCTGCAGGATAGCATTTTCATTACAAACAAGGCATCTATATTTATTATCTTTAATTTTAATTCTTCAGTTATTGTTTTTCCCTTTAAGAGCTTGGTTTCAGAATTTTCAAAAACCCATTCTGCAGCGAAAGTTGAATTAGTCTGCCGGTCAAGAATTTCGTCAATTAAAATGTCTATACTTACTCTAAATCCTTTTTGTATTTCTTTTTCGTATCTCTTGAAATTTCCAGAATATGGGGCTTCAGGCATATTATCAGACTGTTCATATCCTAATTTTAACAATTCAGTTTCTATTTTTTTTAATTCAGAATGCTTTTTGATGACAATATCACAATCTATGGAAAATCTTGGCAGTGAATAAGCATTTACTGCGTATCCTCCAATTACAACAAATTCAAATTTTTTTAATTTTTTGAGAGTTTCAAATATTTCCCTTTCCCTAAGCTGTAATTCTGCCATATTTCTCCTTCATATAATTATAAGCATATGTATAAAAACTATTTGCCTTAGCCTGTTGCATTGTTTTATTTAATGTTTCAACCTTTAAATTATCTTTTTCAAATGCTTCTATTCTTTTAACAGGGATTAAAATAATAAACTCCCCAATTGTACTTCCAGAATTTACATAATTTGGGATTTTATGCCTATTAAAGAAATTTTTCCAGTATTTTAAGTCTTTTTTTAATACCTTAATGAAATAAGGGGACTTTTCTATGCCTCTTTGGATATATGAGTAGTCTGACCAGATTTCAACTGCAGATAAGCCGGTAAAGGCATATTCTCTTTCAACTTGCTCCATTATTTTTGGGACTTTAAAGTCTAACATCTTTCTGAATACTTCTGCAGGATTAATACAAATGTACTTATTGTTTGTTTTCTTTTCTATCCATCCAGAGTTTAACAATAAGGCAAATATCTTTTTCTTCATGCTTTGCCCAACTATCCAATTTAATTCATTCTGGCTGAATTCTTCTCTTGTGCTATGTCTTGAAAAAAACAAGGCATATGCCCTTAACCCATAGGGCGGAATTTCGCTTATTTCAAAGGTTTTAGTTGTTTTTTTCATAGTTACCTAATAGGTAACTCCTTTAAAAATGTTTCTATGTCAGAAAGTAAGATCAAAAAACCATCTGGTTTTTAGGATGCTCAGAAATGTAAAGCATTTCTGACATAAAAGCACCGCCTATGCATTCTTCTTGCTGCACCCAGTGAGTAGTCGCTCCATTTTTAAAGCATCAAGTTCCTTGCTATCTTAAGAAAAACAGGGCACTTACATTTCTATCAGTTGCCTCGTAGGGGCATTCCTTCCCAGACTATTTAAATAAATTTCTAAACCAATCAAATAATTTAGTAAAGAAATTTTTTCTATTGCTAGAGTACACTTCCTTACCTATTTTTCTTTCAGAAGGCTTATTGGTATCTTGCAGTGTTGATTGTGATTCCTTAGAACACCCTCCTTCCTTAATATTTGGATGCATCTTAGTAAAATGTTCGCAGTTAGCTACCTTCATTTTGTATAATGAAACTTTCCGGAGTTTTGTTAGATTATCTAATGAAGCCAAATCTCCTGTAATTCGAGAATTTCCCGGGTATTCATCAGATATTCCCAATTCTTCAAGATTGGTTAGAATGCCAAGAGCAGAAATGTCCCCAGAGACGCCTGTCCCGGAAATATAAATGGCCTTTAAATTTGTCATATGGCTTAGGTCAGAAAGATCTCCTGAAATGTTTGTATAAGTCATAGCAAAAGTTTCTAAATTTAAATCCTTTAAACAAGAAATATTGCCATATACTTTTACATCAAAGGCAAGTTTTAGACTTCTTAACTTTGTTGCATTGCTTAATGAACAGATATCCCCATAAACTTCTGGTGTAGTATGTAAGCTAAGCACCTCAAGATTTATTAAATTTTTCAAGTTTGTAATATCCCCCTTGAGGTTGTCTCTATTGTAAACATCTAAATACTGCAAACAAGTTAAATCTTTTAATTGTTCCAGGTCTGTAAGCAAATCCTGGTTGTTAAGCCGGATAAAATCTTCATTAGAATATAGCATCTGATAATCTTTATGAACAGAGGTCGTTAGAATATTAGATTGACATGGCATCAATGCATAAACAGAATTAACTGCCCAAATCAGCGTTATTAATATCAAGGCCTCCTTTTTCATTATACAAACAAGTTTAATGGTTATTTAAATCTGTCTTGCACACTGAAAAGGTTGGACAGTTAGATTTTTATATACAATTTTATTTAGACTTACTGAATTTTAAAATGAAAAATAAATCACACATACTTTTATTTATCTTAATAATGTTTCTTTATCTACAGACAGCTTCTGCTCAGCAAAGTAGCTCCCAGCAAGACAGCATTAATCTACAAATTTATATAGACAATTCAGGAGATATTACATTTGCAGGAACCTCTACAAAAGATCCTGCAATCTCTGGCATAATTTTTAAGGACAACTTAGTTTATGGCTCAACAAGTCTGCTTACTGGCAAACAAGGAGGTTTATGGCAATTCTCCTTAACATCTGAAGAGTTTGACGAGATAAATGCTGAGATTTTTCTTCCTGACAATTCTGATATTCTTCTTGAGTCAATAAAAACAAATTTATCTGCTGGACTAAGTGAGGAAAAGGGAACGATTGTTCTTTCTCTTACTGGAACTGGAAAGCTTGAAATTGATTTTACATATGCTTTAGAAAAAGAACAAAAAAATAATATGTGGTTAGTAGTGTTAATATCAATCTTGATCTTAATTGTCCTTTCAATTATCTACTTATTGATAAGAAGAAAAAAATTGATTAGAAAACAACAGATTAGAAAAAAAAGAAAGCCAGATAAATTAAAAATTGCAAGCAAAATGCTGAATGAAAGAGAAAATTTAATTTTAAATACTTTGCTTAAGGAAAAAGGGAGAAGTACCCAAGGAGTTTTGCAAAAATTAACTGGAATTCCTAAAGCAGCATTTTCAAGGCATCTGGCAAGCCTTGAAAAAAAAGGGCTTATTAAAAAGCAGGGTGTTGGAAGGCTTAACAGAGTTGAGCTTGTCAAATAACACTCTGCTATAATAAATTTTAAATACCTCCTAGTTCTGTAGATGTACTTAAAAAATGGCTGAGGAAGAAGAAGTACAAGTTAATCTAGGTGAAGGTAAAATATTTGGTTCTGCAGAAGATTATGTAAATGAGATTGTAAATGTAAATAAGCTAGCTGCTGAAATTTTTATGCAGGTTTTTCATGGCCTGCCCCAATATTGCATTATTCCAAAAAAGTTTGAGTACTGCAGGCTTGCTATTTCCCCCTTAAATCTTGAAGAGAAAGACGACGAACAGAAAAGAAAAATTGTAGATATTCCTACTGGCTTAATTTATAATGCAAAGCCCCCCCAACAGGAAGCAGTAGAATTTTTTAATTTCTTGTTAAGTGGCAATTCAGAAGTTTGTGAAAATAATGATCCTCTCAGGCCAAGAATAGGGGCATATTTAGTAGGTCCACCCGGTGTTGGAAAAACACATATAATGACTGCCTATGCCATAGAGATGAAAAAAAAGCTTGAGCAGAAATTAGGAGATGTATATAATTTTTTGAGGGAAGGAATTACAGAAGAATGCAAAAAGCAGATCCTAACAGATGGATTTTCCAAAGAATATGACCCAGATAGACCTAAGTCTACACTTGATATGGATAAGGGAGTTGTTGAAGAGGATTTTGTTGGGGATGAAGCGATTAATAAAAGTGTAGGAAGATTACGCGACAAGATTAAAAAGTACCAATATAAGCCGACAGATATTGTTTTTGTTAGTTTTGATCAGCTTTATGAACTATGCATTTCAGCAGAAAGAAGAGAAACCCTCGACGCCTTGATTAATGCACCTGTCGTTTTTGTTGATGACATACACCCAAAAGGTAATGAGGATAGGGCGACGATTATAGGCCATATAATTGAAAGAAGATATGAATCAGGAAAACAGGCAACCTTTTTAACAAGTAATTTAAGTGATAAGGATTTAGGAGAGATGTTTAAACAGGATGAGAGCATAGGCAAAAGATTGCACAGCAGATTCTCTGAAATGTTTTATTTAATAAATTTTGAAGATTGTGAGGATTGGAGAATTACTATCGGAAAATTAAAAATAGATGCTGTAAAAAATATTATAACGCAAAGACTTAGATCTAAAGAGATTAAACAGGAATAAATTTTGATTTTCTAATTGTTCCAGTTTGTTCCACCTAATTCTTTAATATACTATTTTTCTTGCATTTTTAATTTAAATTAGAAATATATAAATTTAGGCAGGAGGTTAAAAATGCAAAAATCGAATTTGAAATATCTGCCAGTATTTACACTATTTACATTGCTTGTTATCTCAGTAATAGCTTTTGCGATTGCTGATGATGAGCTTGGAAATGCAACTCATTCAAAGAAAAGTGACGCAGAGAAAGAGCTTAAAGGCTTGCGTTTAGGTCAATTAGGCAGTCTTTATAACTATGAAAATTTAAGTGAAGGAACAAAAATCAAGTTGTTACCTACCTCTTTATTTATTGGAGATGGTTTTATCATAAAAAGCGATAGTTCTGCAGCTTATCCTATAAGGTTAGTTATAACAAAAGGCAGCATTGGTGTTACAAATGAGCAGATAAAAGAACTTAGAGAGCAATATAAGAACAATAAAACAGAGTTTAACCAGGCATTACGCGAGCTGTTAAATCAGTCTATAGGCATAGTAAATGGAAGACTTGTTATAGGTCAAGGGAGCGGACAGAGACACTTTATTTTAAGAGTGAAAGAAACAACAAATGAAACTGCTGTCTTTTATGTAGTTCCATTACCTGCAACAAGAGAAGAGCTTCAAGATTTGCAGAACAATTCAAACGCTTCTATAGGAACTTTAACTACTAACAGATTAAAGATTTCTAGAATGGAAATTTGGAAAGATGCTTCACTTGTTTTGACAGAAGGCCCTTATACAGGAACATGGAGTTTAACTGCGTACTCTTTTAAGCACAATCTTTTAACTGCAAAAGAGCTTTCAAAAGGCTTAGCAAAGAAAGACGAGCTTCCAGGACAAAAAATAGGCTGGTTTAAGAAGTGGTTTTCAAGAAATAAAGGAGAAGACTAGTTTTTTATCTTTATCTTTTCCTTTTTTTAATTTTTTGTTTTCTATTTTTTTATCTTTTTTCTTTTCCTTTTTATTTTTTCACCATTAAGTTTATAAATCTACTTTTTTACCTTGATTTAAGCTTTGCAGATAATTAGCTTAGAATGCTAATTTATCCATGTCAGAAATGTGGAGCATTTCTGAGCATCCTAAAGTTTAATAAAAGTAATATTGAACTTTATGATATATGCAAAGCCCTTGATTTATGAAATGCTTAAGTTGTGGATTAGAAGGGAAAGGAATAATATTTCATTGCCAGTCTTGCAATAAGAAATTAGCAAGATGCCAGAATTGCAGAAAGCTTAGTATTAAATATAAATGTGAATGCGGAGCAGAAGGTCCTTGACAAGAAAATGGCACTCGCAGTTTTAAAGATAAAAATAATGCCTGTTTCTCCTAAAGAAAATTTAGATGTAATACTTAAAGAAGCTGAACGAGTTGTTTCTGAAATTACTGGAGCAAGATTGCATGCATCAGAAAAAGAGCCAATTGCTTTTGGTTTAGTTGCTTTGATTTTGACAGTTGCATGGCCTGAAGAAAAAGAGCAGGATATTATTGAATCAAACCTAAGCAAGATTAAAGGAGTTAATTCTGCTCAAATAATTGATTTCAGAAGAGCATTCGGATAAATATTATAATAATTCCTCTAAAAACTTCAAACCAAATTTTTCTTAAAGAAAAATTTGCTCTTTCTAAGAGTGCTTGCTTTGCAAGCAGTTTGAAGTTTTTCTATTATAAGATGAGTTATTCAATCAGCTTGTCAATGTCTCTTATTAATTCTTCTGCGGTTTCTTCTGCTGAAACTGTTTCCCTGTTGCAATAAGGGCAGAATTTTGGCATTCTAGCCATATCAAATCTGAATTTACAAAAGCTACACCTGTATTTTGTCATGATTATCCTATTATACTATTATTTTTAAATTTTTTTATATTTGAATTTTATGGGTAACACTATTAACCTTTAATGAAGTTGAGGAAAGATTTAAATATTAATTATGATTAAGCTAGATATGAAAAAGAGGATGCTTGTATTTGTTTTTATTTTAGTTTCTGTCCTCTTAATTAGTTCTGTTTTAGCATTTTCATGGAGTGATATCTGGGGCATATTCAAAGTTAAAACAACAGGAAAGGTTGTTGTGACTTCTTCAACATGTACAGACTCTGATGGGCTAGACTATAATGTTCTGGGTAAAGTAACTCTTCAAAATATTGAAAAGTATTGGGCATATGATTCAATAGAAGCAATATATAGAGCAGGAATTACTATTGGCTGTATGACCAATCCATTGAGATATTGTCCTGATAGCTATACAACAAGAGCAGAAATGGCCCTTTTTCTTGTCAGAGCATTAGCTGCTTCAGGGAAAGAAATAACTATGCAGCATCCTGGCTCTTATTATTTTACAGATGTTCAAGCTGGTTCTAACTATGATGAAGCAGTAGGAAAAATAAGAGAATTAGGAATTACGCTTGGATGCACTACAACAACATATTGCCCTAATAATTATGCAACGAGAGCCCAAGTTGCTTTATTCTTGGTTAGAACATTAAATGCATTATATGGAAAAACTCTTACAGCTCTTCATAATGGTTCTTATTATTTTACAGATGTTCCTGCAGGCTCTGCGTATGATGAAGCTGTAGGCATATTAAAAGAAAGAGGCATCACGCAAGGCTGTACTACAACAACATATTGCCCAACTAATAATGCAACGCGGGCAGAGGTAGCTGTATTTATTCAAAGAGCTTTTGCTATTGTTATATATGAGAATCCAACCCCTTCTTTTTCAGATGTTCCTAGAAAAGTAATAAGTACTACAGAGAAATCAGATTATTGTACAAATTTACAAACACTAATAGAATATTATTGTTCTAACAATAATATGAGTTCTGTAGAATATAATTGTCCTTATGGATGTAGCAATGGCGCATGCTCAAAACAAGAATGTGTGTTTGACTCGGATTGTCCAAGGTTAGTTTGCATAAGAGCACCATGCCCATATTACAAATGCATTGATGGAAAATGTGTAATGCAGCAGACATACAATTGCAATGAAAATTCATTAGTAGGCGACATAAATTCAGATGGAAAAGTCACAGTTGATGATGCAAATATAACTTCTAGTATTGCTCTTGGCACAATTCCAATGCCTACAAATATATGCTGCATAGATGTTAATAAAGATGGAAAAGTTGATGTACTTGATGTTGTTAAAATTACTAGAATTGCCCAAGGATTAGATCCTTCACCTGGAACATGTGCTTATGTAAGTTTAACATGCAATGATTTCTGCAAGTCTAAAGGTTATAGTAGTGGAGATAGGGTTGCAATTATCTCCCAAGATGTTTTGAATAAAATTCAAAGCATTGAAGGTCAAACAGTTAGTGTTGAATTAAGCGAAGGAGAGATAAGAACCGTAATTTTGAATAGTGTTAGTTACAGTATAGCCATCAATTCAATAAGCACTGCTTCTGGAAGCAATGTAGCTTATGTATCTGTAAATGGAGGAACAAGCGCTAGGATTGCAGAAGGAAATACTAGCATTATTGGTGGACTAGAAATTTATGCACAAAGAGTAGATTACTTAGCTAAAACAGGAACAGTAAGCTCTGCAATTTTGAATATTCGTTCTGCTGCATTCAAAAAAGTTGTAAGAACAGAGGGAGAGACAGTTACTCTTAATTCATATTTCTTAATTAATTCTCCAACTAATGTTAGGCTATTGCAATTAACTGACTTTTATACTGCAGGAACTCCAGCAGATTATATTGTTTTTGTTGATGCTTTAACTGGTGAAACATTTAAAGTTAGTACAGGAAGCAGTGATAGCGGGCAATTAAGTGTAGACGGTCAGATTTACTATGTAGTTAATATTACCTCTCCTACCCCTATAGAACCGTATAGGCCTGGAATGACTATCACAGTTGGATTTTCACTAACATGGGGAAAAGGAGCAACATACAATAACGCAGGAACAGAAAAAACTATTTTTGATACAGATAGCAAACAAGCATGCAATTGTTTAGGTGGAACAACAGTAACCTGCACAGACTCTGATGGTGGATTGAATTATTTTGTTAAAGGAGAAGTCATTAATGTTGATAAAAAGTATATTGACTCTTGTTTTTCAGATTCAAAATATCCAAATGGTTTAACAGAGTACTATTGTTCTGATGCTCCAAATTATCAACCACTTAGTATTCTTTTTAATTGTCCAAATGGTTGTCAAGATGGGGCTTGTATAAATCAAACTTGTGCAGGTCATTCTATTAAGATTATCGGAGCTACAAATATGAGCGGAAAACTTATAGTTTCTACTCAGAGCTATGGAGTTGCGGAAAATGTCGATGTTTATCTGATAGTTAATTCTACTTATGTTATGCTATCAGAAACAAAATGTCCTTCTATAAGCGGAGCATGTGGAGCTGGACCTAGCGGTCCAGTTAGTTGTACATTATATACTAATTGTTCTTACCCATCATTCCAGTTAGGATATAGACATTTTGTTAAAGTTGTTGATAAAGTTTGTCCATCTGTTTCAGCTATTTATGAGATTCAAACAAATGTAACATGCACAGACTCTGATGGTGGAATAAACTATTATGTGAAAGGAACTGCTAAAAATTCTTCAACTACAGACGAAAGATATACTGATTATTGTTTAGTTGCTGGTGGGACATTTAGATACGTAAATGAATATTATTGTGGTTCTTCTGGATTGATATTGTCAACAACTAAAGAATGTCCAAATGGTTGCAGCGATGGAGCCTGTGTAGATTTAAATGAAATTTGTTCTGATTCTGAAATAGCTGGAAAAATCTCTATAGGTATTGATTCTTATGGATTAAATAAAAGGGTTACATTCACAAGTGCGTTAGCTGATTCAGTGTATACTTTCTCATTTGCCCATAGAGATGGTTCTCATTTTAGATTAGCAGATGCTTCAAATAAAACAATTCATGCTTTAGAAGCAGAAGAACTTTTTTTAAATGAATATCAAATTGTAGACTCTGGCAATTATGGCAGAATCTTACAACTAACCGATTATTCATGTACAGAATCGATAAGCGATTATATTACATTCATTGATGCTATAACTAATGAGCAATTTAAAGTAGTAACTGGAACAAGTTGTAGGGGGAAATTAAATCTTGATGGTCAAACATATTATGTATCAAATATGTCCTCTTACAGAGGTACATACTTTGTAATTACCTGGGGTAATGGTTCAAACTATGCTTCTGCTGGAAGCCAACAAACAATGATGCCAAAAATACAATTAAAATCCCCAGATTTAACTAGGCCCGATTGGATTTCAATTGGAACAGAAGATTGGGCAGAAAGGGTTTATGGATATAAAACTAATGGAAGTGATTATTATTTAGGAGACCCAGTTGTTATGCTTATTTCATCAATAAATACAAGTAGAGCTTGTCTTGTTCCTGAGGTAACAGGAGGAGCAGGTGGAGGCGGTGGAGGAGGAGCAATCCCAATTCCTAGTCCTGGTATTCCAGGTTCAGGAGGCGGTGGTGGAGGTTCAGTACCTACTCCTAGTCCTACATGTGTTAGTGGTTGCGTAAAAGATACTTTATGCTTGCCATTTGGAACAAGAGTAAAAGGGCAATATTGTGAGATTGACAGCCAGTTAAAACAGCAGAAAGCAGCAGATGTATCTTGCGAGAACAATTATGAATGTAGTACAAATGTTTGTATTGATGGAAAATGTATCAGCCAGGGCTTGTGGCAGGCGTTTTTAAGTTGGTTTAAAAATTTCTTTGGAGTATAAAAAGTACAATGAACTGGATGATTAGTTCCTATAATTGCTAAATCTATTTATTATTAGCAACCAATCATGCGGTTGAGTTGATTATTTGCAAAAGTATTAAAATACTTATTTCTTATTTCAAAGATGGAAAAAGAAGAAGTTGAGAGTTTAAGGCAAAGCATTCTAGAACAGATAGAGCAGCAGAGTTTTCCAGAAGAAACTAAAACAAAGCTTCGCGAGCAGATAGAAAATGCCTCTGATGAAGAAATAGAAAAGTTCATTAAGCAGCAGACTTCTGCTGCTGGAAGTGGGGGAGGTGGAGCTGTTGGGGAAGGACAATGCATTTTTTGTTCAATTGTAGAAGGAAAGATAGACACTGTCAAAGTTTATGAGAACTCAGATATAATGGCTTTCCTTGACATAAATCCTGCTTCAAGAGGGCACTGCCTTATTATTCCTAAAAAACATTTTCAGTTCTTATTCCAGATTCCAGATAATATTGTTTCACAACTTTTTCTTACTGCAAAGAAAATAATGCCTTCTTTGATAAATGTTACAAATGCAGAAGGCATTGCTGTTTATATTGCCCAAGGCATAGAGCAGACACTTCCACATCTTGTAATAAATCTAATACCTAGAGTTAAGGATGACAAGCTAAGATTTGCATGGGAAAGAAAAAAAGTTGAACTTGATGAGCTTAACATGATTGCAAATGAGCTTAAATTAAGGCTTGGAAAAGAAGAGGAAACAGAAAAAAAACAAAAAGAGCAAGAAGTTAAGCAAAAAGCTCAAGAAGAAGATGACATTGACAAGATTTTTAGACAGATAAAAAGAAGGCCCTAAATTGTTAAGATTCAAGTCTTGACCAGACTTGATTAGCACCAAAGGATTCAGCTTTGGTTTATTAGAAATTATTAATTATCTATTCTTAAATAAATAAATTAACAAGCATTGCCAGAAGATTGCCAAAAAGGCTGGCAATTGCTGCGAACAAGAAAACAGGAACAAAAGGAATTCCCTGCTTGATTAAAACTTGTTTTATGCTTTTTGTTTTTTGTATTAACTTAATTTCTGAAGTTGTCAAACCTTCCCAAGAAGGCTTGATTATTTTATTTTTGATTTTTATGCTTTGAACGAGCCAGTCTCCTTCTGTTAGCTTGTCTTTTTTTATTAGGAGAATCATTGCAGAATTTTCAACTGTTTTCACAAAAACATAAAGATATGGAAATACAACAACAAGCAATGTGAGGAGAGCAATATTTTTCTGTTTTGTTATTAGTGTTGCTATTAATAACAATAAGGCAACTGCAAGCATTGATAGTCTTAAATTTTTTGTTTTTTTGCCAACTACTTTCAATTCTTTTTTAAATCTTCTTGCATTTTTTAATCCTAAAACTATGCTATAAAGTATTCCATAAGCAGAGCCTACAACTAATGTGTTTATTACAAATACTCCTGCAAAAGGAAGTTTTAGTATGCTGTCTGTGATTTGTACAAAATCGGGCTTTGTTGCAAAAATCACTCCTATTCCCATTAATAATTTTGCATCTCCGCCTGCAAAAATTCTTCCATAATATAGCAAGTTAGCTATTCCAAAAAATATAATGAAGCCTATTACCCCATAAATAAAGTACCAAGCATCTTTGTAGATTATTGCAGAAAATGCACGAATTGCAAGGGCTACTGCAACCAAACTGAAACTTAGCCAGTTTGCAACTTCTCTTTTTTTTAAATCTTGAATTGTCGCAGCAGCCAGCCATATAAAAGCCACAGCAATTAAAAGATAGTCAGAGATCATATTATAGCCCCCTTCTATTATTTTTAAGATTAATAAAAAAATCAGGAATCATTTTATAATTAGCCCTCTTTTTATATTATTGGAAATCATTTTTTTTCTATATTTGTGCCCCTAAACTGGCCGCCCCTCTTGTATGGTCTCAATTTCCTCTTTTTTTTAAGCTGCTTTTTACTTCTTCTTTGTTCAGGATATACAAATTGTAACATTTTACCCTCTTTTTCTTGTAAAAAGCAAAATTTATATACTTAATAAATCTTCTCCTTGTTATGATGGATAAAAAAGCTCAAGGAGGAGTCATAGCTGGCTTTATTATACTTTTTCTTCTTGTCATTCTAGCCTATTTATTCTTACTTCCCTATACAGAAAAATGCAAGATTATTCCAGACCTGCCAGAGTGCAGTAATTTGCCTGCTGGTAGTGGGACAGTTGCAGGAGTCACAGGAGCACAAGTAACTTTTTTATCTGAAAAGCCCGGCTTGCTTGTTCCTGTGAAAGATTCTGCAGAGTATGATTTAGGAACTATCAATTTGTTCAATAAAGAAGAAACAGACATACCAATAAGAATAAGTATTGATCCTATTATTGAAAAGAGCTGGTTTTCTAAACGAATAATTGAGGAAAGCTTTGAGATTCCAGGAGAGGCGAGAGAAGCTACAATCTTCTTAACAATAGGTGAAGCTTCTGGTATGTCGAGCATTGTTGTTGAAATAAACAAAAAGGTTGTGGCCAAAGTTGGTGGAGAAGGCACACATATCATAAAAGTCCCTTCATCAATGCTTGGAAGAGAAAATATTCTAACATTATCGGCTTCTACTCCAATTCTTCCATTTATCACAAGCAAGTTTAAAATTTCAAGCATAATTGTCAAGGAAAAATATGGATTAATACAAGATGAAGTACAGAGAAATTTTGCATTGCCTTATGAGCTAGCTGACCTCGTTTCTGCAACATTCAAGTTTGATGCTGATTGTTATTCTGAGGATGCATTGATTGTTGTTTTAAATAATGCTACAATTGCAAATGAAAAAATTTGCTCTTCATTTTCAACAGACATAACAGGTTTCTTGCAGAAAAACAATGAATTAAGATTTTTAAGTGAAGGAACCTTCTTTATTCATGATGTTAAGATTAAAATTAAAGCTAAAGAAAGCGACTACCCAACTTACTTTTTTGTATTAAGCAAGGAAAATTTCCAGAAAATAAAAGAAGGAAGATTTTTGGTTATGCTAAGGCTTGGTTTTGCTGACAGGACAAATAAGAAGCTGAATGTACTTGTTAATGGAAATGCTATTGTGATAAATACAGACAAGCTTGAATTTCAAACTGCTGTATCAAGACTCTTGCTCCAAGGCCAGAATTCTGTTAAGATCATACCTGAAAAAGTAATTAATGTTGGCAGCATTGATGTTTATTCTAAATAAAATTGGTAAGAGGGAAGGACTTATTGATACTTCTTTTCTATTCACTTAGAAATAATATAAATTTAAATATACTTGATAATAACCTTTTAAATGGAAAAAGGGAAAGAAGTTATTGCGGACTTGCATAT
>JACRHU010000001.1 GCA_016211995.1 Candidatus Pacearchaeota archaeon | reverse complement strand
CTCCAGTGGCAACCCACTGTTCATGCATAAGATATGTTTCATTAGCTGGTTTAACATCCCTTTTTCTTTCTCCCTGATTTACACATCCGCTTGTAACAAGCGCTATTAGACAAAGTCCTGCGAGCCCTAATTTTTTTATATATGCCATTTTAATTTATCTCCTTCAGAAATTTATTTAAGCTATATTCTATGATGTGGGACTTGCTCCTGAATCTGCCTTCCTTTAGCATTTCTTCAAGCAGTTCTATTTTTTCTTCATCAATTGTTATGCTTATTTTTTGTTTCATTTTATGCTATGTCTCCTTATTTCATACTACCTTATTTGTACATAGGTGAAAAATGACCCTTATAAACCTTTTTGTATGATGTCACTTTTAAGTGGTATATTTACTATGTTTATCATTTCATTTTATGTCAGAAATGCAAAGCATTTCTGAGCATCCCAAAAACCTATTGGTTTTTGCGATATCCTTGTGATATATAATATTAAGTTATATAAGAAGGTTTTTGCCAAAATTTTAGCCTTTACCGAAACTTTTATAAATAAGCTTAGTTTTAGCCTAATATGAGATTTGAACCTTGCGATGAAGTAAAGATTGACCTTAAAGATAAGAAGATAATTGAATTACTTGTAAAAGACGGGAGAATGGCTTTTACAGAGATTGCTAAGAAAGTGATGTTAAGCAAAGATGCTGTTGCTTATCGCATTAAGAGGCTTCAGGAGAAGGGTGTAATTAAAAAATTTACATTAATTGCAGATTTTAAAAAATTTGGCTATCCCTTATATAATGTTTTTCTGCAAACTCGTGAAGTTACCTCTGAAAAAGAAGAGACTTTTTTAAAATATCTTGATAAAGAGCCTAGAATAGTAGATGTCATTGATTATTCTGATGTATCTGATTTTCAATTAAAAATAGTGGCCAAGAGTATAGAAGATTTTGATAGAATCATAGAATGGGTCAAAACAGAATACGCAGATATTATAGAGCATATAACTGTCATGCCTGTTGTGGATTGTATTGAAAATTTGATGCTTCCTAAAGAGATTAGTGAAGCTCACGAAATAAGAGCAAAGAATAAGGAAATAGAGCTAGATGAAAAAGATATTAAAATTATAAAATTGCTAAATGAAAACTGCAGGCTCTCAAGCTATGATATTGCTGAGAAGGTTGGAATAAATGCAGATACAGTAATTTATAGAATCAAGAATCTGATTAATTCTGGAGCGATCAGATTTACAACTGTAATTAATCTCTCAGCATTAGGCTATGAAGGTTATTCTTTGATGTTAAGGCTTAAAGCAATGGGTGGAGAAAAAAGAGTTGAAGAGTTTATAAAAGAAAATAAAAATGTGCTTATCGCTGATAAGTGTGTTGGTGAATGGGATTTAATTCTGAATATAGTAACAAAAGATGCTCGTGAATTTCATACAATAATAAAAAAAATGAGGAAAGAATTTGGAGATATAATCATGGAACTCAATACGCTGATGGCTTATAGAGAATATGAATTTGATTACGCAAGTTTTGTTGGATTGAAATAAAATGTCAAAACAGTTAGTTAAGATACTTGGGAATATAAGTCATGAGATAGAAATAAAATCAAAAGAGATTTGTCCTTACATGAATATTAAAGAAGAGTGTAATTTTTTAGGAAATTGTAGATATCAGTCAGAAGATAAATATTGTATAAGAAAAGGTAGAATTAGAGTTAACTTTTAATTAAGGTTCCATTGTCATTATTCTTCTTGCGATTTCTGGGTATGTTGCAATAAATTTGAGCTCGTCGCTTGTCAATGGCTTCTGACAATGAACATTCGCATATCTAACAAGATCTAAAATTTTTTCAGCATCTTTTTCATCTTTAAATTCTATTTCTAATTTTTCAGCAACATTTCTAAATCCTTTGATTCCAGAATAATCTCCAGCTGTAATCCTTCTTCCAGTCTCTATTATTTCTGGTTCGCCTCTTCCTAATTCTTCGGGGTCATATAATTCATAATTTCTTCTATCTTTTAGAGCACCATCTGCATGGATTCCTGATTCATGAGCAAATGCATTTGCTCCAACACCTGGCTGATTTATAGGAATAGGAACATTAAAACCATATGAAACATATTTGGCTATCTTATTAGCCATTTTTAGATTCAAGCGCTCGTCTAATGCATACTTATTCTCAAAGCCGCTTGATTTTTTTATTGCTAAAATAACAGAAACAAGATCTGCATTTCCTGCTCTCTCTCCTATACCATTTACGCAAGTGTTGATATAAGCATCAACTCCTGCATCTACTGCTGCTTTAGCACCCATGATAGAATTTGCAACAACCATTCCTAAATCATTATGGCAATGCAGCTCTATTGGTAGCTTTATAGCTTCTGCAAGCTGTTTTATTCTATCATAAATTATATCTGGGGAATCATAACCTAGAGTGTCACAATATCTTATCCTGTCTGCTCCTGCTTCTTTTGCAGCTTGCGAGAATTTAATAAGATACTCAAGTCTTGTTCTTGAAGCATCTTCTGCATTTACTCCTACAATCTCTGCACCTAACTGTTTAGCAAGTTTTGTTGCCTTGCTCATTTCTTTTATAACAGAATCATAGTCCAACTTGCCTTGAAATTTATTTATAATCATTTGGTCAGAGGTAGAGATTGAAAGATTAAGATATTTTAATTTAGGCACTCTTTCAAATGCAACTTTAACATCATCTTCTATTGCGCGAAGCCATCCGCTTAATCTGATAGGTTGCAATACGCCGAGTTCTGCTAATTCTAGGTTAGCATTCAAATAATTTTTTTCATGCCTTGTTGTTGGGAAACCAAACTCAGATTGAAATACTCCCATTTCATTTAGGAAGAGATTAGTAATAGTTTTTTTAAGTTTAGAATAACATAAATCTGCTGTCTGAACTCCGTCACGATTTGTTACATCAATAATATATATTTTTGGCATCTTTTAGGGTAGACAAACTGCAAACCAAATTCGCTTTGCGAATTTGCTTGCTTAAGCGAGCAAAATTGCCAGAGGCAATTTTGGTTTGCAGTTTTTAATTGTTAACAGAAATTAATAGATGCCTTAATTATAAAGATTTGTATTGAGAATTATATATCTTTAACCATGTAAGAATTTTCTAATTTATATCCCAACTTAGAAGAATACTATTCCGTAACGCCAACTCTAGATATAACAACAATTTTTTCCTGAATTTTATCTTTCATAGATATTTTTTCTATGCCCTACTTCAAGAACGAAAATAATAAGTTTTTCTTCTTTAACATCTAAAATTGCTCTATGTTCTCCAATTCTCAAAATATAATGAGGAGTTCCTTGTTTTCTTTTAATAAAATGAAAAGGCCTTATTCTTATTCTTTCAAGAACATTAATTATTCTTTCTTGGATACCTCTTTCTAATTTATAGAATTGTTTCTCTGCTGTTTGCGAAAATTCAACAGAATACATTTCAAATCCCTATTCTTTTTTTAACTTTTTCAAGAGAGATTGTTTTTCCTTCTATTATCTCTTTTTCAGATTTTGCTATATTTCTTTTTGTTTGTTTAGAAAATTGCATCCTATCTTCTATTAGATCCCGTATTACACTTTCATAACTCTCTTTTTTATGCATTTTCATTATAGCAAGCTTGTTCAAAAGATCTTTGCTTATTTGTATTGTTGTTTCCATAGGTACTATATAACCCGCTATAGTATTTAAAGCTTTCTATTCCCTATTTTTATATTTTTAATCATATAGTTCCTTTCAAGTTTGTATCCTAATTTTCTGGAACAGAAAACTATTTAATCAAT
>JACRHU010000030.1 GCA_016211995.1 Candidatus Pacearchaeota archaeon | reverse complement strand
GGATTCTGGGTTTATTTAATTAATAAGATATTTAAACAAAAATTAGCTATTATATCTATGCCATATGATATAATTATCGGAAGGGATGAGGCAGATAAAAAGAGGTTTGGTGATAAAGGGCTTATCTATATTGGAAAGCAGTATGTAAAGATGGGTCAGCTGACTTCACTCTCCAATAGAATGCTTATGGATGTTGCAAGAAGCCATGTAATTTTAATATGCGGAAAGAGGGGAAGTGGAAAAAGTTACAGCGAAGGAGTGATAGCCGAGGAACTTGCAAATCTGCCTGAAGATGTTGGTGTAAATATTGCTGCACTTATATTTGATACAATGGGAATCTTCTGGACAATGAAATATAGCAATGAAAAAGAAAGAGAGTTGCTAAGAGACTGGCAACTTAAGCCACAAAAACTTCCTGTACAGCTCTTTGTTCCATTCGGACATGCAGAAGAGTATGAAAAAAAAGAAATCCCATATGACAAAAAATTTGCTTTAAATGTTAAAGAGCTAACAGCAGATGACTGGACTATGACTTTTGGTTTGGAATTTACAAATCCAATTGCAATAGTTATAGAAAGAGCAATTGATAAGCTAGCAGAAGAAGATTATGACTTGCTTGATATAATAGAGCAGATAAGAAAAGAAAGAGAGGCAACTCCTGAAATCAAGCTTGCTGCTATTAATCTTTTTGAAGGAGCAAAAACCTGGGGAATTTTCGCGAAAAAATATGATGAGAGCACAAAAATAAAAGATATAATCCAAGCAGGAAAAACCTCTATCCTTGATTTAAGTGTTTACAGTTCTGTTGGAACTTTTAATGTTAGAGCCCTAGTAATAGGAATTGTCTCAAGAAAACTTTTTATAGAAAGAATGTCTGCAAGAAAAACAGAAGAAGTGCAAGCAGTTCAACATGGTCTTGATTATCTGCATTATAAAGAAGAAAGAGAAGTTCCACTTGTCTGGATTTTTATTGATGAAGCTCATGAATTTTTACCATTAGAAGGAAAAACACCTGCAACTGATTCTCTCATTCAGTTGCTAAGAGAAGGAAGGCAACCAGGTATTTCTTTAGTTATGGCAACACAACAGCCAGGCGCAATACACAGAGATGTTATGACACAGGCAGATATTGTAATTGCGCATAGAGTAACATCAAAGCCAGATGTTGACGCCTTAAATATAATAATGCAGACTTATCTTCTAGAGGACATTAAAACACAGATGAATAATCTTCCTGACTTGAAAGGCTCTGCAATCATACTTGACGACAATAGTGAAAGAATTTATCCAATGAGAGTAAGGCCAAGATTTACATGGCATGGTGGAGAAGCACCAACTGCAATCAAAGTTGAAAAGAGGTTGTAAGGCAGATAAAGAGGAATACTAATTGGCATTGATATCAAAAATTTCAATTAGAAATTTAGGATCCTAAAAATCTTGAGAGATTTTCTTGATGCCAACAAATGAAGCCTTATCAAAGGCTTATTAAATTATAGTGGTTAACTAATAAAAATATGATAAAGAAAAAAGGAAGTCAATGGTTTTTGTATTCTAGGAAGAAGCATAAAGGCAAGCATAAACTTCTTGGCAAGTTTAGGACAAAAAAAGAAGCATTGCACAGAGAAAGGCAGATAATTTTCTTTAAGTATCATAAACAAAGATGAAAGATTTATTCAGAAAAAGCGTTGTAGAAAAATATGAGATAGATTATATAATATTTGTTGTACTCTCATTTATTCGTGGAACACAGCATACATTAATAGGAAAATGGCTCACAAGTCTTTTTTTTATAAAAATTATAGTGCCTTTTCTAACTTTTTTCATTGTTATGAGTTTAGGCTTCATTTTATTGAGATACATCAAAAATCCAAAAAAAGTTTTATTATTAATGCTGCTTGCTTATCTCGTTCTTGAGATACTCTTTTCGTACAGACCTTAGAAGTTTTAGATTATTTTAAAATCAAATCTTACCCTGAATTTGTAAGGGGCAAGCTCTCCGACTTTTTTCCATGCAAGAATTTTAATTTTCTTTTTTGATTTTTTCGCTTCTGTTTGAATTTTTTTAATTGCAATGTCTGGAATTTCATTTTCAAGCAAGAAATCATGATAGTGGATAATTGTTGATTTTTTTGCCACAAGAAATGCTTCTTTCAGAAATGTGTCTTTTAACTGCGGTCTCGGCATTAATATTCTATCAAATTTTAACTTTTGTTTTGCTAGTTTTGGCAGAATTTTCTTAACATCTCCTTGAATGATTTTGACATTGTTTAACTTATTCAGTTTAACATTTTCTTCTGCATATTTACATGCAATTCTGTTCAGCTCAATTGCGTGAATTTCTTTCGCTTTACTATTCTTTGCAATTACGATTGCATAAGGAGCAACACCTGCGAATAAAACAAGAATTTTCTCTCCTCTTTTGATTTTTTGCGCAATTTCTAATCTGTCAGCTCCTAACCTTGGAGAGAAATAGCATTTTTCAATATTCAGCTTGAGCTTGCAATTATTTTCTTTATGAATTGTTTCTTCTGTTTTTTCGCCAGCAATAATTTTGAGCTTTAGGAGCCGAAGCCTTCCCTTGACTCTAGAGGCTTTTACAGCAACTGTCTTAATATTATTATTCTGTTTAAGTAATTTTTCAGCTAATTCTTTATCTTTTTTCTCAGATTCTTGTGGCTTTATTACTGCAATATTCCCAATAACATCAAAACCCGTCATAAAATAAAAAGCTTTTTAAACTTTAAAAATGTTAATAATTGATAAATAGTATTGGAGGATAAAATGATAGGGGGTTCACCACATGGGTATGGAAGAAGAATGGCTAAAACTTCTCAAGCCTACAATGAACTTTACAAAGGAGCTGTTAAATTAGCAGAATTACCAGGTAAAAAGACAGAAGCCTTAATAATTGCACGAACGCTTGAGAAAGATGATTCTGTAGTCTGCTTAAGATATGCTGGAGAAATTTATGCTACCGCAGGCAGGGAAAAAGATGCCATGAGAGTAGGGAGAAAATTAAGCAAAATACAAGGAGCAGGCGCACAAGCAGAATTTGAAAAATTAAGAAAAGTTTTGTCGCAATCTTTTTAAACTTTAAAAAGCTTAACAATACATGAAAAAGTGGTTGAGTGGAATTATCTTGTTATTGTCAATTTCACTGGTGGCTGCACAATACTATTCTAATGAGCTATCAACATCTAGCTATGTTATCCCAAGCGAGTTATTAAACAACCCTTATGTTGTTTTTGGTTTATTTTTTGCTTTATTTTTTGCAGCAATTTATTTTGCTCTAGGAAGAAGCATGCAAGGGAATATAGTTGTTCCTGCAGTCATCTCTGCTGTTCTTGCTTTTGTTATTGCTGCTGGAGCTCAACAAAACTGGACTGTAATGCAGCGTCCTGTAATGTTCTGGGCAATGTTGCTGGCAGCTGCATTAATTATAATGGTCCTTGTTTTAGGATTTATTAAATATGGTGGATTAGAAGCAGGAATCGGGATTGTAGCAGGCATATATGGGCTGTGGCCTATAATAAAATCTTCGCTTGGTTATAACATTACTTCAAAAATGCCTTATGAGCTTGTTACTTTTTTAGATAGAACATGGTGGATTGGATTAATATTTGCTATAATTATGCTGTTATATGCTGGCTGGAGAATGAGTGAAAGGTGGAAATTATACCGTGGGATGAGGAGAATATAAGAATTCAAAAAAATAAAAGGAGGTAAAATGAAACTTTTTGATATGGTATTGGGAATTGTTGTTTTATTTTTAGGAGTGTTTCCTTATCTAGTAAAGGTTGCAGCAATATCAAAGATATTTGGATTTATAGGAAAACCAGGCGATACAATTTTCAATGTGATTTTGATTGCAGCTGGTGTGCTCTTAATAGGATATGGAATGAGAAGACCTGCTCCAATGATGATAAGAAGATAATTTTTTGTTTATCTCTAATAGATAAGCTTTGAGAAGCTTACAAATGTCCGAGCTGATCATTGCTCGGATTTATTTGATTATCGATAATATCTTAAAACCATTTTTTCAAATCTTTTTGAGAGGCAGCTTCCTTAATTTTATCAAGTTTTTCAAGAGCAGATTCAACTCTCTCTTCTGAGAAATCATGTTCTTTACAAAGAACTTGTTTAATTTTCTCTGTATCAAACTTTTTGAATTTAATGTTATAGTTAGTTAATAGCTCTGGTTTCTTGAAAAGGTAAAAAATTTCCTGCCAGTCAAAATCAGCTGCAGGCATATGTCTGAATATTAATGCTGGCTCTTTATACTGTTTTACAAGTTGAAGAGCTTTCTTAGGCCCTATTCCCTTAATTCCTTTAGGATTGTAGTCTGTTCCTACTAAAATTCCTAAACAGATTAACTGCTCATGTGTTATCTGAAGAGAATTTAAAACAGTTTCAAGTTCAATAAGCTGCGGTTTTATATCAATATAGCCAGTAGCTGTTTTTCTTTTTCTAGCTAGTGTTAGATTCTGAACAAGTCTTGGTGAATGAAATAAGAGAGAATCATAATCCTGAGAAGCAACAGCAAAATAGTTTTCTTTTCTACAGATATATGCTGCCTGCGCTTCTCCTTCACTAATTGCTTGCACATATGGAACACCAATCGCATCAAGTAGTTCTTTAGATTCCTTGATTATCTCTTCATTAATGCTTGTCAGCTGCTTTGCATATTTCCCCATTTTTTCAATATCTTCCTCTTGTTTGGCTTTCTCATATTTCTGCATTGCCTCATACTTAATCTCTTGTCTTTTTTCCTGTGTTTCAGATTTTTGTTTTGGAGACTTTCCATCAAAAACATAAACAAGCCTTAAGCCAGAATTTAGTAGACTGATGTTTCTATAAAACAATCCAGATAAATGTGATGTAACACGATGCTTAGAATCCATTAATGGAGTACCATCTGGCTGTCTAATTGTGCTAAGAAACTGGTAAATAGTATTGAAAGCATCAACTGCTACTGTCTTTCCTTTCAGATCATCAAAAGATATCTCTTTTTTTGGAACGATTTCTGCTATATTCAGCCCCATCAAAAGAGAAGAAAAAAGAAATTTAAATAATTAACTAATTGATAACGTAAAAATAAATGATTCTGTAGAATAGATAATTATCCATTAAAAGAAAAAATAGCAGGCAATCCTATGAAATTCGCTATTCATTGGCTTGGATTTGTTTTTTTCTAAGTGGGAAATAACCTTATCCATTAAACCTTCTAGATATTCATTAGACTGAGATTTCCAGCGATCAGAACTGAATCTTGATTCGTATTGGTCAGCAAATTCCTCTGCAGCATTGTACAGTTTTAAATCAAGACATTTAAGCTTCCATTGTACCTTTAACCACAATGGGACTAAAGCATACCAAACATGGTGCCCTACTTCATGAACTGAACAATGATTTATTCCATTAATTTCTAACATTTCTAACTCCTCTCTTTTATCTTTATTATTCCCATTACTAAACTCCCCGACTATTCTTTCATCAATTGAAATTTCACATTCAATAATATTATAACAGCTATCTCTATAATGGGCATCAATAATAAGTAGATTTTCATTTATTTTTTTAGACTTATTCAAGTCTTCAACATAGAATCCCTTTATTCCGCGTAGATGATGCTCTGGGACTCTTTTTATATTATCAAGAAAATTCTCTAATCTCTGTCTTTCTCTTTTTTCCATTTCAATATCTTTTTCTTGCTTGTTCAAGTTTTTCCATATCTCGAATCCTTATAGAATTGTATATTGCATATAATTGCCTTGCTTTCATATGTGAGAAATTGTTCGGAAATGGGATATTCCTTGCTTCCCAGTACTCAGTGAGCCATTCTCTTACTTCATAGGCATAATGGGGTTTCCAGAAATCCTTTCCAGGAACATATTTTCTTTTAAATGGCTTGCGAATTTCTTCATGCTTGCCATTAGGAAAATCTTCTTCAACGAAAAGCTCAAGCTGTTGTTTTGTCATGCTGGAAGAGACTTTTAGATATTTAAAAAGCTTTCTTTTTGTATTGTAAAATTTAAATAAGCTATTTGCTTGCTTTAGGTATGGACAAACAAATTGAATTTATTCCTGTGGACTATGATAGTTTTGACTATCAAGGCAGGGAATATGTGAAAATATTTGGCAGAACAGCAGAAGGAAAAAGAGCTTGCGTGATTGATACATGTGATGCTTTTTTTTGGGCAGTTTTGAAAGAGGGAGCGAATGAAAAAAAGATTGATGAAATAAGAAAAAAAATAGAAAAAATTGAGGTAGATAATGCGGGTAGGAATACAAAAGTACTGAAAACAGAATTGCATAAAAAACAGTTCTTAGGGAAAGATGTTGAAGCCATTAAAATATACATAACGAACTATAAAGATGGGCATGCTGTTGCAGACCACATAGATTTTCCAGAGATAGAGAAAAGAAGAGGTTATGATATTAATTTTATCACTCATTATATTATAGAGAGAAAAGTTAAACCTCTTAATTGGTATTCTGTTTCTGGAGAATTATTAAATAATTCTCCTGACTTTGGCTATATAGATGCTTCTCTTGAAGTAGATATTTGTATAAAAGCAGATTTATTCAAAGAAAGCTCTGAAAAAGAATTCAAACCAAAAGTGCTTGCATTTGACATTGAAGCAGATGAGTTTGAGATAGGCAAAGGACATATTTTAATGCTCTCTATTGTTGGAAAAAATATTAAGAAAGTTTTGACATGGAAGCAATGCAAACAAGCTGATAGTTTTGTTGAATGTTTAAAAAATGAAGCTGCAATGATTTCTCGTTTTGTTGAAGTAATGAAAAAAGAAGCTCCTGACATACTTGTTGGTTATTTTTCAGATGGTTTTGATTTGCCTTATCTTCGTGCGAGAGCAGAAAAAAATGGCATCAAGTTGAATATAGGCCTTGATAATTCTCAGCCTTCATTTGCAAGAGGGAGAATTCCTTCTGGAAGAATTCGGGGGGTAATACATGTAGACTTATTCAGATTTATAGAAACTGCGTACTCGCAATATATGCAGTCAGAAACTCTTTCTTTAGATGATGTTTCTCTAGAATTTCTCGGTGAAGGAAAAATGGGCTTCGAAGCAAAAAAAACAGAAAAAATAAAAGAGCATGAATGGAAGGATTATTTTGATTATAATCTGCAGGATTCTGTCTTAACATTCAAGCTTTTTGAAAAAGCATGGCCTGATTTGCTTGAATTTTCTAGAATTATACAAGAACCATTATTTGATGTCTCAAGAGATAGTATGTCACAAAATGTTGAGAACTATATTCTTCATAATTTAAATAGATTTAATGAAATTCCAGAGAAAAGGCCTTTGCATGATGAAATTCAGGAAAGGCGTGGAAGAGAGAGGTATGAAGGAGCATTTGTTCTACAACCTGTTGCAAAGCTATATGAAAACCTTGCAACATTTGACTTTACAAGTTACTGGCCAAGTATAATTGTTTCATTTAATCTTTCGCTCTCGACTTTACTGGATAAAAAAGAAAAAGATAGTCTTGAAGTAGACATAGGTAAAAAAATTTACTTTTCTAAAAAACCTGGATTTTTCCCATTAATGTTAGCTGAAATAATTAAAAAAAGAAAAGAATATAAGCAAGAACTCAAGAAACATGAGACTCCTATTATCAAGGCAAGAAGCAATGCTTTTAAGTTACTAGCTAACGCCAGCTATGGATATCAAGGATTTTTTGGGGCTAGATATTATTGCCCAGAAGCTTCTGCTGCTACAACATCTATAAGCAGAGATTTTATTAAAAAAATAATTGAGAAAACAAACAAAAATAAATTTTTAGTTGTTCAGGCAGACACAGACGGATTCAGCTTTTTGCTTAATAATAATACAAAAGATGACACCCTTCAATTTTTAAAAAAACTGAATTCAGAACTTCCAGGTATGATGGAGCTTGAGCTTGAAAGTTTTTATAAGCGTGGAATTTTTGTTACAAAAAGAACAGGAGAATTCGGAGCAAAGAAAAAATATGCATTGATAGATTATGAAGGGAATATTAAGATAAGAGGATTTGAAACAGTAAGAAGAAATTGGTGCAATCTTGCAAGAGAAATGCAAAATGAAGTCCTTGAAAAAATTTTGAAGGAAGGAAATGCAGATTCTGCTCTTGAGCTTGTAAAAAGAACAATAAAAGAGCTGAAGGAAAGAAAAATTGACAAATCAGAAGTACTTATTAGAACACAGCTCAAAAAAGAAATTTCAGAGTACAAAGCAATTACCCCCCATGTCATTGCAGCTCAAAAAATAAAAGAGCAAGGACTTCCAGTTGATACTGGAATGCTTGTAGAATATTTTATAGCAGAAACTAGAGGTAAGAAAGAGCTTGTTAGAGAAAAAGTAAAACTGCCTGATGAAAAAGGAGAATATAATATTAAGTACTATCTAGAACATCAACTTCTGCCTGCTATTGAAAATATATTTGAGGTTTTTGGAATAAATATAAAGGAAGTAATGGATGGAAAAAAGCAGACGAAGCTCGGGCAGTTTTAGTAAGGTTTAAAAGCATAGATAAAACTCAGTAATAATATAGTTAACTCGACCATGACAAGCCGAGACATCGCAAAAACCAAAGATTTTTGGGATCCCAGAAATAAAATTTCTGGAGATTGTCAAGATATAAAATCTTGAAATCCTAAAATCCTGACGGATTTTATGAAATGTAAGCCTTGTCAAAGGCTTATTCTTTATTGATAAAATGGAAGACACGAACAAAAAAACAAAGAAAAGATATGTTAAAATTTGTCCTCAGTGTAAAAGCTTAGAAGTTAGGACAAATTTTAAGGCTGCGCAAATTGCAATTGGAGCTCCAACAGATTATTCTTGCGAGCAATGTGGCTTTACATCTGTAATATTTCCTGAAATAGAAACAGAAGCTGAGATGGATAAGGAGCAGATAAAGGAAGAGATAGGAAAAGAAATTAACAAAGAAGCTAACACACAAGCTGTAGAAGTTCAAGGAGAAAAAGTAAAGAAAACAAGAAAAAGGAAAGATAAGTCTTTATAAGAGTATTCTTCTAATTTATACTATGAAACTCGCAGTATTATTTTCAGGTGGGAAAGATTCTTGCCTGGCTTTGAGCAAGGCAATGAAAGGAAATGAGATTGTTTGCTTAATAAGTATCACCTCAAAAAATAAAGAAAGTTATATGTTTCATACTCCAAACATCCAGATTACAAAGCTACAGGCAGAAGCAATTGGAATCCCTTTGTTAACTGTAGAAACAAAAGGTGAAAAAGAGAAAGAACTTCTTGACTTGAAAAAAGCAATTCTAAAGGCAAAAAAGAAGTACAAGATTCAAGGAATTATTACAGGAGCTGTGCGAAGTGTTTATCAAGCATCAAGAATACAAAAGATTTGCAAAGAGCTTGGATTAAAATGCATAAATCCTTTGTGGCAGATGGATCAGATTAAGCTGCTTAAAGAGGTTTTGAGAAAAAAGTTTAGAGTGATAATTTCTGGAGTTTTTGCTTATCCTCTCGACAGAGAGTTATTGGGAAAACAAATAAATAATGATTTCATCAAGAAAATGGTAGGATGGCAAGAAAAATATAAAATAAATCCAGCTGGTGAAGGTGGAGAAATTGAAACAACAGTACTTGATGCTCCTTTTTTTAAGAAAAAAATTCAAATTCTGCAATCAAAAATAAGTTATGAGAATTATGCTGGAATTTTTGAAATTAAAAAAGCTAGATTGGTAAAAAAATAAAGCCTAAAAGTAAATATAAAAGCTAAACTTGTTAAAAAATGATCTAATTCTTATTGTTTGAAGTAAAAAGAGATTTATAAACATCAAAATTTTCTTAATATAATGACAATTGTTTATCATTCAACAGATTACGCAAAGTTTATTGAAGTAATTAAAAAAGAATTAGAGAAGCAATTTAAAGGGTGTAAAAAAATTGCAATAAAGATTCATTTTGGAGAGCCTGGAAATAAGTATGCTTTAACTCCTGAGCAAGTTAAGCCTATTACCGATTTGCTTAAAGAATTAAATATTGATTATTTTTTATTTGATTCTCCTGTTTCTTATGGTGGTCCTAGAGGGAATGAAAAATCTCACAAAGAAGCTGCGATAGAAAAAGGTTGGCAAGAACTTGGTGAAATAAGGATTAGTAATGAGTTTATTGAAGTTAAGGGCAAAAACATGAGATATCAAGTTTGTAAAGAACTTGCAAATGCTGATGGTGTTCTTGTTGTTTCACATGTTAAAGGACATGTTTGCTCTGGTTTTGGAGGAGCAATAAAAAATCTTGGAATGGGTGCTTTGACAAAGAAGACAAAATCTGATATTCATAACGGAGCAAAACCAGAAATTATTGGAGAGTGTACTTTATGTGGAGAATGCAAAAATGCTTGCCCAATCAATGGAATAAAAGTTATTACAAAGCCCATGTTTATAAGATGTTATGGCTGTTCAAACTGCTGTTATGCCTGCAAGTATGGAACAATAAAACCAAGAGTTAACTTTTTTGACAGCTTGCTTGCAGAAGGAGCAAGTACTGCTCAATCAAAATTCAAAAAAGTTTATTACATTTCTTTTTTAATGAATATAACAAAGGAATGCGATTGTGCAAGCAATCCTGGCAAGCTAATTGCTAAAGATGCTGGTTTTTTAGCAAGTTCTGACGGAGTTGCAATTGATAAAGCAAGCCATGATATTATTGTTAAAAATGAAAAGGAAGATATTTTCTTAAAATATAATAAAAAAACTGGATTGAGGCAGATTGAAGAGGCAGAGAGGTTTGGAATGGGTTCAAAACAATACAAACTTTTAAAAATATAGCTCTGGAAAGAGCAATAGATATTCTAGAAGAATACAAACTTTTAAAAATCTAATATTCTAAGAAGAAAGCAGCATGGCAGTTAATTTTGAGACTAACTGGTTTGAATTTTTTAACAGGGTTGGGGTAACGGGAGATTTCAGGGAAAGGTATGAACAGGTGAAAGCATTATATTCAGAGCCGCATCGTAAGTATCATAATCTTGAGCATATTGAAGCCTGTCTAAATGAATTTAGGAAAATAATATTTCTTCCTGAAAATCCTGATGCAGTAGAATTTGCACTCATGTTTCATGATGTTGTATACTACCCTAAAAGGATAGATAATGAAGAAGTGAGTATTAGATACTTAAATGAAGTAGCAGTTGATTTAAAAATTCCTAGCAATATTTCGGTTCCTGCTGAAAGATTAATACTTGCCACAAAGCATAACTATATTCCTTCTAATATGGATGAGAAAATAATAACTGATATAGATCTTTCAATTTTTGGGCAAGATGAAGAAAAATTTGATGAATATGACTCTGCAATAAGGCAGGAGTACATATTTGTCCCAGAAAAAGAATATAGAGAAGGGAGAAGAAAGGTTTTAGAAAAATTTTTAAAGAGGCAGAGAATCTATCAAACTCAATTCTTTTCTCAAGAGTATGAAGCAAAGGCTAGAGAAAATCTTGAAAGGGCAATAAGGAGACTAAAAT
>JACRHU010000029.1 GCA_016211995.1 Candidatus Pacearchaeota archaeon | reverse complement strand
TTTGTTGAGGTTATGTTGAAGTAAAACAACCCTTCCGCGAGTTGACGGCGGGAAACTTTTTTCGTAAAAAAGTTTCATCAAAAATGTGGGCTTCACAACTTTGTTGCTCAGCCCACAGAAAAATATAATCGTAAGATTTATAATAACGATATATTTTGTTAAGAATATACAATGAAAGGACCAATGCGAGTTTATTATGATGAGGAAGGAGATTTCTTAGAAATATCTATAGGAAAGCCTACAAAATCTCATGCAGAAGAAGTAAAGCCAGGAATTTTTCTAAGATTTGATGACAAGACAGAAGAAGTTAAAAGCGTAGGCATATTTAATTTTAAGAAGAGAGCAAAAGATCTTAAAGACATTAAACTTGATATTCCGGTTGAGGTTAATTTTTCAGCGATTAGTTCTTAAAGTGTGCCAGAAATAAAAATCGCTCGGATACTAGAACTTAAAAAATTAGACGAAAAGTTTAATGAGGTATTCCTCCCTCTTGTCTTGCCCTATCCAACTCTGCCTTGATGATGTATTCCTCTACTTCTCTTACAAATTCTTCAGGAAAAACAGCTTTCGCAACTGCCAACATCTCTTCTCTTGAAGGTGGAGTGGCAGAGAATGGGGTTGTAGCTCTTATATAACTCATAGCAGCTTTATAATACTCCTCTGCTTGTAGTGGTTTAATTCTTGTAGCTAATTCATTTGCTACATGACCCCCAAGTTCTGGTAATGCACCGGTCAAAACGCAAGGCCAACTTTTTCTTAGTTCACTTAACCTTCTTACTGCAACTTCCAGTTCCCCTACCTGTAATGGCATATCTTTTCACGCTCTTTGAATGTGAATGTCTCTTGCTATTTAAGAGGCAATCGCTTAATTCTTCTTGACGACAAAAAATTATTTTATAGACGACAGAATACATGCAAAGCATTTAAAGCACTAAATTTATCGTCGGTAAGATGATAAAAGAGGTGCACTTTTTATGCAAAACAACAAAGAATTTCTAGATTTAAAAAGCTTCATTCAGGAGTTTGACTGGCTGCCAATAGTAGAAATATTGGGTAAAACCAGATTTTCCCGTCGAGGCAGGAAAAGAGAATTTAATCCCATAAATTTGTTTCGGGCATTTATTTTGAAATCTTATCTCTTAGTGGATGACAACACAATTTTGGCGAAAAGATTGCAGGAAAATAAGTCTTATTTGGAATTTTGCGGGCTTGGAAAAGTTCCGAGCCACGATACTTTAAGCAAATTTGAAAGAAAATTTTCTCACAAATTTATTGATATATTCAATTTTCTCGACGAGATTTTGGAGGAAAACGGAGCTTTTGAAACTGATGATATGAGCTTTGACGGAACAGACATTCCTGTTCCGATGAAAATTAAACAATCGCCGCATCGCTATCATTTTGGAGCTAAGAGCAACAAAAAGAAGTTTCACGGATTTTGGCTGATGATTTTAGCGTCGGTAAAACAACAAATAGCAAGAAGATTTTTGGTTGGCTACGCAAGAGAAGGCCAAATAAATTTGGCAAAAGAATTATTTAATCAAAGCCAAATTGATGAAAGCAAAAATAATTTATTTATAATTATGGACGGGATTTTTGACTTTCGTGAGATGCACGAAATAATAATTTCTGTGCAGCATAAAATTCCATTGATTGGTTATAATAAAAGAGGCTCTGGAATAGAAGATAGGAGTAATTTGCCGACGACAGATTGGCATTTTAAAATAAATCCTGTTTACAAAAACAATGAATTTGTTATGGAGGAATTTAAGAAAAGAACAAGCATAGAAAGAGTAAACAGTTATTCAAAAATTTACACACAAATTTGTTTGATACAAAATAAAATCAAGAAAAGTCAAACAATAAAAAAGACGATTGTTGAAAATATAATTGTGTTTTCATTTATTTTGGAACAATTCAAGTTATTATCAAAGACGAAAAGAAATCAAGCCCAAAAATCTTTGTTGCTATATAAAAATTGAATTTGTCAATTGCCTCTTTTAAATGTTTTTGTCTTTGCCACTATAAAATGAGAACTTCACTCATAACACATAACATCTCTTGCTATGTTCCTTATCTCTGTTGTTGTTGCCTTTAAGTTTTCAATAATTTTGGCAACTGCTACAAGATTTGAGTTAAGCCCTTTGGCTTTTGAAA
>JACRHU010000003.1 GCA_016211995.1 Candidatus Pacearchaeota archaeon | reverse complement strand
GAATATGAGTTTATATATTTAGAATACCCTGCAGAAGGAAAGCAGCATATGATAAGGGTAGATAATCTCATTGTCTGGATGAAATTTGGAGAGCTAGATAAGGGCCTAAGAAGAGGAAAATAAGTAATTTTTTTCTAGATCAAATTAAGAAATAGACAATATATTAAATAAATTTATAAAGCATTTTTAACTCGGAAGTTTAAGAGCCTGTAGCTCAGTCTGGTTAGAGCACCACTCTGATACTTAAGAGAACCAAGGTTCTCTTGATCATGAAAACCTTAAGGTTTTCAGGATCCTAAAATTCCATAAGGAATTTTTTGAAGGTCAACTCTCCTTTTGAGAGCACCTTCCTTTAAAATCAGCAAGGTGGGGGTCCTCAGTTCAAATCTGAGCAGGCTCATTTTAATGATGTATGAATACTTGGGTGGTTTAGCACGAATAGAAGATTATAAGAAAAATATACAACAAATTGTTAGAGAAGCATATAAAAGGAAAGTTGGAGCAGTAGTAATTGCGGGTGCTTCTGGTGCACCTGTTGGAACTTTCTTCAAACATGTCTGGAAAATTCTCTATCCTAACGAGGGAGTTCCACACTTATATAGTTTAGAATTTGTTGACAAAATGCTTGGAATTAAACATTCTGTAGAAATCCCAGAATTAAAGAAATCAGAAATTGAAAAAATTAAAAGAAGATTGTTGATTAATTATCCAAATTTATTTAGAGATATGAATAAACCTATACTCTTGCTTGATGAGTATGCTACATCGGGAAGAACATTAAGGGAAAGAAAAAAATTGCTTAGCAAATTGGGAGCAAATGAAGTTTATACTACTGCATTGTCTGTCTCTCACTATCTTCTTGATAAGGTAGATATAACAGTAGATAGAAGAGGAAATATACCGGAGTGGCACAAAGAATCAAGAAAACAATATTTAAGAAAAAAACTCGCAAGAGATTTCAAAAAACTTGCAGAAGAAATTTCTCAAGAATCAAAAAATAAATAGATTTTTAAATAAATCCTTCTTATATCTCTAATTAAAAAATTCAAACTGCTTGCAACGCAAGCACTCGCTGAAGCGAGAAAATTTTTCAGAATGAAAAATTTTGTTTGAATTTTTTCTGTCTAAAATGATAAGAAAAGCTAATCTTAAAGATGTTAGGAAAATACATAAGATTGTAAATTATTTTGCAGAGCGCGGAGATATGCTGCCTCGTTCTTTAAATAGTGTCTATGAAAATATCCGTGATTTTTTTATCTTTGAGCAGGATGGAAGAATTATTGGATGTGTTGCATTAAAACCTTCATGGCAGGATCTTGCTGAAATTCGTTCTCTTGCTGTATTAAAAAGATTTCAAAAAAAAGGAATAGGAAAAGAATTAGTTCAAGCATGTATTGATGATGCAAAATTATTTGGATTCAAAAAGGTTTTCGCATTGACTTATGTTCCTAAATATTTCCAAAAATTTGGCTTCAGAGTGGTGGATAAGAAAAAATTTCCACATAGGATATGGACAGAATGCATTAACTGTCCTAAATTTCCTAAATGCAATGAAATTCTGTTGGTTAAGAATCTATATTAGAATATGGCTTCACTAAAGAGTTTGCTGGAAATTAATGATATGAATATTAATCAGCTTATTGCTTCTTTTATTGAAAATAGAACTCCTACTGATGCTCCAATATGCTGTTTTTATAGTGGAAATACTCAATTTGGAGCATATTTCAAATGTGATAGTGAAGAGGGATTTGAGCATGATTTTATTTTTAATTGTAAAAAATGTCAGGAAGGTATGATAGATAGATTAAAAAAAGCAGGTTACTTATCATAAAAAAGAGAAGAGAAAAATGGACCAGAGAATAAAAAAACTCGCTAAACTTTTTATAGAGCATTCATGCAGGATAAAGAAAAATGAATCAGTAATCATAAGTGCAGATATAGACGCCAAGCCTCTTGTTTTTGAGTTATACAAGCGGGTTTTATTAAAAGGAGCATATCCTTCGATAACTTGGGGTGTTGACAAACAAGCATGGATATATTATAAATATGCTTCTCAAACACAGCTAAAAAATTTCCCTAAAATAGCAATGTATCAAATGAAGAATGCAGATGTTGTTATTTATATCTCTGCGACACAGGACAAAAAAGAGCTTGCAGACATCAAGCCGGAAAAAATAACTCTAAGACAAAAGATAACAAAGAAAATTTCTGATGAAAGACTGAAAAAAAGATGGCTTATTTTTGTCTATCCAACAGAAGCTTATGCGAAAGATGCAGGATTATCTTTAAAACAGTTTACAAATTTTGTTTTTAATTCCTCTCTTATCAACTGGACAAGCTTAATTAAAAAAATGAAGAGACTACAGAAAGTGCTCAATAAAGGTAATAAAGTTAGGATTATAGGAAAAGACACTGATTTAAGATTTAGTATTAAAGGAAGAAAAGCAATCCTTGGTTCTGGGGAGTATAATATGCCTGATGGCGAAGTATTTACAAGTCCTGTAGAAAGCACTGTTGATGGCCATATCAAATTTACATACCCAAGATATGTTTTTGGCAAAAAAGTAGAAAACATTTTCCTAAAGTTTAAAAAAGGTAAACTCATAGAGGTTAAAGCAAGCAAAAATCTCGATAAGCTAAAAGCATTGCTTAATACAGATAAAGGAGCAAAAAGTTTTGGTGAGTTCGCTTTTGGAATGAATCCTAAAATTAATAGCTATTCCAGTGAATTGCTCTTTGATGAAAAAATGAACAAGACAATTCATTTTGCTTTGGGTAACGCATATAAAGAATGTAATGGCAAGAATAAATCAGATGTACATTTAGATATAGTAAAAGACATGCACAAAGGAAAAATATACATTGATTCAAAGTTAATTTATGAAGATGGCAAATTCAAAATCTAGGATATATTGATTCAAAGTTAATTTATAAAGATGGCAAATTCAAAATCTAGAAGAGTGAAATTAAGACTACTGGAAAAACAAAATAAACCAAAAAGTAAGGGCTATACTTTTTTCTTACTTATAGCTCTTTTATTGTTGGTTGGTATTCTTATCATAAGCTTTTCAAAAATGGGTTCTATATTAAACCAAAGGTTAGAAGGGATAAATGGGGAGGAAAAGCAACAATTCCCAGCTTTTGTGATAATAGATGGTGCTACTCTTGTAAGCATGGAAGTGCCGGCAGTTGATTCTTCTGGAAAAGGTGTTGCAACAATACTTGCTGTAGAATCAATGCCAGGAAGCGGAAGAACTTTAGTTGATATTGATAATCTTTTATTCTGGTCTGATACTCAGCAGAGCATGAGAGTAGCAAGACTTGTTGCAGCAAATATTACTGGAAAAGATATAAATAAATATGACTTAGTATATAATGTTTATGCAAATGCCTCTCTTGTTGGGGGCCCTTCTGCAGGTGCTGCATTGACATTAACAACAATAGCTGCTCTTGAAAATAAGCAGATAAATAAATCAGTTATGATCACAGGTTCAATAAATCATGATGGCACAATAGGGCCTGTAGGAGGAATACTTGAAAAAGCAAAAGCAGCTAAGGATATTAATGCAACTTTATTCTTAGTCCCCTTGCTACAAAGCAGAGATGTCATATATGAAACAAAAGAGCATTGCGAAAAATTCGGACCAGCACAAGTATGCACAACAGAAACAATTCCTAGGAAAATAAATGTAGAGAATGAAGCAGGATTACAAGTACTAGAGGTAGGAACAATAAAAGAGGCAATGCAGTATATACTTCTCTAATCAACAGGCTTCAGTTCTAGAATTAGCTTTGTAGTATATTTTTATTTAATCAACAGGTTTTAATTCTAGAATAAGTTTTCCTTCTTTTAGGGAATATCTTAAAATCGGCAGTTTGAGAGGAATTAACTTAAAATATGCTTTATCTTTTGTAAAAGCCTTCACTTCTATGCTATTTTCAAGTCTGTCTATTGAAACATTTTTTAATGAATCTACACCAGGCAAATCAATTTCATAAATAATTTTCTTAGAAAGCCTTCTTACCTTAGCTTCAGCTTCTTTTCTAGGAAGCTTTGACATTCTTTCAATTTCTTTGTCTTCTAAATTTCTAAGATTTTGATGAGTCGTTTCCATTACTGGTTGAACACCAACAATTCTTAAGGGAATCTGTTGCCCCTTACCTATTCTATTTACTTTAATTACTGGTTTTCCAATATTTGAAGTACTGATGCTTATACTTATTCCAGACTCAACAGGCATTTTTTTGACTTCCTCTTCTTTTTTAATAGTCTTATCTATATCTCTAAATTGTTTTTCTATTTCTTGCATCAGGTTTGCAAAAGGAAATTTTGAGAACATTGACTCGAAATCTATTTCATCAAGAAAACCATCATCCCAGAAGTTGTCTTTCTTCTTTTCTAAACTAAATCCGCAATAAGGACAAAATGAAAAATCCTTGTCTAATTTCTCCTTACATCTTGGGCATTGTTTTTTCACGAACATATTTCAAAATAATGATTTGGATTTAAAAAGCTTTGCTATGCATGTTCCATTTCCTTACTTACGATATCCGACAAGAACATCAACGAGTTTTCTCTGGTGATTATCTCTTTTGTAGATTTTTCCAGTAGCATAGAATGCCCTAGAATTTCCAGAATCTAAGTATATTGCTTCTTGGACGTGCAATTTTTTTAGAATTCCTTGAAGTTGGGAGATAGTTGAATCTGTAAACAAAAGAAGAACATTGCCATCTGGTTTTATCGCAAGAGCACTTCTTTGACGTTTTTTATATGGGTCAATATCAGGAACATAAGCTTGTTTTGAAGCTTTTCCCTCGCTTATTAGCTCGAGAAATCCACATCCAACAATTCGCCTTTCTTCTTTTTCTGTCTTTCCATACAAACCATTATTTGTTATATCAAGCATTGAATCATCATATATCAAGCAGGTGTTATTAAATAAAGGGATTCCAATTATTTTCTTTCCTCCACCAATTACCCCGCCGATAAGCTTACCTGTCTTAGGGTCATAGAAGTGTGCACTGGTAACAAATTCAAGATTATTATATTCTTTTTTTGCCTTTCCAATGAAGTAGCCAAATAATTTTGGCTTTGGCTGTCCAACAATAAAATCAATTCCTGTATTTCTTGGACTAAATTCATATAAAAGCACTTTTTTTCCATTCACGCTAGCATAATACGGTTTTTTATCATCTGCCTTTAAATTTGATACAATATTTTTTAATTTTTCTTTATAATCTCCTTTCTTCTCTACGCTAGAAGCATAGCTATAACTTCTATCTGTAAGATTTTGATTTTGGCTTATAGCTAATGGAGTAGCTAAAAGTGCTCCAAGCATTAAAAACAAAGTTAGCGTTTTTTTCATTTTCAAAAAAATCCTCCGAGATTACATAAAAAGCTTTGCTTTTCGCAAAAATCTATGATTTTTGGGATCCTAAAAACATTTAAGTTTTTATGATTAGGTTCCTGAAAATTATCCAATTTTCTTGATTTAGGAAACTGAAAATCAAGGATTTTCATTTTTAAGTCAAATTCAGGAGATATATAAATTTTTGCAAATTTCCTCTATAACAGAAAAAATTTAAATAAGCCCTTTCTTTAATAACTAATAAAAAGGTGAAGAATGGCAGAGGAATTTGATGAAAAAATAAAAGAGATAATTAAGAGATTTGATATAAATATAGCCAAGCTCGAAGCTGAACAAATAAGGCTCGCTAAAACTATCAAGCTTAAAGACAGCATTGATTTTGAGCTTGTAGAAAGAATAGCAGGATGCTCTAATTCTTATTTTAATAATCATATAGTTTCTGCAATAGTTGTGCTTAATTCTGACCTGGAAATAGTAGAACAAAAATATTCAGAAGAAAAAATGAGATTTCCATATATTCCAGGCTTTAGAGCATACAGAGAATTGCCTGCAATGGTTTCATGTTTTCATAAACTTGAGGAGAGGCCAGATGTAGTATTTATTGCTGGTCATGGAGCTTCACACCCAAGATTAGGTCTTGCTTCACATTTTTCTCTTCTTACAGGAATTCCTACAATAGGAATTGCGCACGAATTACTTGAAGGCCAAGTTAGAGACAAAAAAATTTATTTAAACGGAAAAATAGTTGGAGAAGAGCTTTTAACTAAAGAAGGTAGCAGACCGATATACGTAAGTCCAGGCAATATGATATCTCTAAATACAGCAGTTAAATTAGTTAACAAATTAATCAAGACTCCCCATAAACTGCCAGAGCCCCTGATACAGGCAAGAAAATATGCTAAGAAGATAGTGGATGAATTAGGTGGAAAGGGAGAGAAGTTAAGGAATAATCTTATTTTATAAGACTAGTGCCAGAATGTTTTGTATCAACAAGAATAATTATTATTTTATAAGACTAGTGCCAGAATGTTTTGTATCTAACTGCGAGAAGGGATAGATATGCAAGTAACTTAGTAAAGGTTTTGCTTTTTCTACTTGCCTTACTTCTTTTATTTTTGGTAAAAAGATGAGGGACACAAGAATTCTGAAAACAGCTGAAATTAAGAAAATGAATAAAAAAGCATCCATAAATTTAATATTTAAATCAGCATACTTTAATACAAATCCCCCAAGTGTTGCTCCAATAAATACTCCAATTCCATTAAGAACAGCGTGATAGGCAAAACATAAGCTTCTTCTCTGTCTTGATGTTGCATCAAAAATAAAGTTGCCTGCAGCTAGGTTAAAACCAGCCCAACCAAGACCGCTTGCAATCTGCGGAACAATCATAATATACCAGAAATTATCTGAAATAAGCCATAATGCGGGCAGTATGCATACAATAATCCAGGTTGTTTGCATTGTTTTTATTGTTCCGTATTTATCAGAGAATTTTCCCCATAAAGGCATTGAGAGCATGGTTACAATGCCGGGTATAACCAGCATAGCAATCATGAATTGTATATAACTAAATTTTAATTCTCTAAGGACATAAGGAGTAAAAAATGGCCCTGCGATGTTTACTGTAAGGACTAAAAGTGAAATGTATATAGTAAATCTTCCAAAATTATTATATTTCATTTTCTTAACAAAATCTATAAAACTGAAATAATAGCCTTCTTCTACATGCAATTCTGGTTCATACTGCTTTCTCAATAAATAAGAAGAAACTGACCTGAATATTAATGCTAAAGAGAAAAGAATTGCAAATGCCATAAAGACAATGCCTGCTGTTTTTGAATATTGAAGTAGAATACCTGCAATAATTGTAGAAGTAAGTGAAACTAAACCACAAATTGTATTCCTTCTGCCGAAATACTTGCCTCTTTTATCACTAGGAACAAGATCTCCCATCCAGCTATTCCATGCAGGCCCAACAGAATTTCCTAAAGCAGCATAAACTGTCCAAAACATGATAATTAATATTGGAGCATAAATCAAGTCTCCTTTCATAAAAACCAAAGCTACAACAATCATAGGAAGCCACATTAATGCTTGTAGTAAAACAGCTGTAGCAGCAACGCCTTTTCTTTTTCTTTTTTCTATAAGTTTAGGAGTTATTAATTGAGCTAGGGGAGAGATTAAATTAGGAATAGAAGTCAATGCAGCTATCTCGCTATTAGTTGCTCCAATCTGAACTGCAAATGCAGACATATAAGAATCACCAACACCACCAGTCACAGAAGCAGCACAACCCTCTTTTATGCTAATCCCCAAGCTTTTATCAATAGCTTTTCTTTCCTCAACATCAACCTGTTTTTGAAATTCAAGCTTAATCTTTTTATCTGGCCCCTTTAATTTTTCAAATTCAGGCATGTACTTCTTCCTATAGTAATCAGAAAATCTAGAAATAGTTATCTTTGGCCTTTCTTTCTCATTACTAATAGCCTTACTTGTTGCCTCTTTATCTTCTATCATAATGAATATATTAGAAATGTATTTATAAATCTTAAGAAATATGCATTAGCTGAATCCTACTATTATACAGAATTACTTATCCCAAACATTGAACCCATATAAAGCCGTCTCATCCAAAAAGATACTACGACTTCCTTTTCTTTTATTCCGAATAAATATGGAACTTTTACTACCACTCCCCATTTATATGAACCAGATGAATCTTCTCCATAACAAATTTCCTTAATTTTATATCCTCTGCCAGCCTTTAGTCCTATATGCTCTCCAAAACCTTTATCAAGTTCAGATTCTGGAATAAAATATAGCATATCTCCTTCTTTAAGTGTGTCTTCTAATGAAGGCGTCAATCTCTCTATTCCTTCATATCTATATTTAGTTTGTAATAATCCTACTAGCTTTGGCCATCTAACTCCTTTTTCTCTTATTTCTCTATTAGATAAACCTACCTTGCTTACATTTACCATTTACATTGCTTAAATATAGAGTTTATAAATTTATGCGCCAGCCGGGATTCGAACCCGGACAACAAGCTTGGGAAGCTTGGATCCTAGCCATTAGACAACTAGCGCGCAATCTTCATGCTTTCAATATCTTCTATTCTTTTTTCAGCAGAAATTGAAGCCCTTAACAAATTCCAGAATATTTTCTGCAACCATTCAATCCATTCCTTATCATAAATATAATATAAAATATACGTCTTTTCTTTCAATTCATCCCCAATATAGTTTTTAGGGTCCAAACTTTCTTTAAAAACAGCCACTTTATTATCTATCAAGGTAGCTCTTAATGGCTGGAAGCAGTGCCTTATTTCAATTGCATTTTTTCCAATTTTTTTATTTATTGAAAGGATATTCTTAATATTTTCAAGTCCAGCAATTTCCACTCTTGTTAAAATTTTTGTGGAAATTCCTTTTTTAGCCATTTCTTCAACTATTTCCAGTATCTTTTTATCATGATAAGCCATATTGCTGAATGTAAGATTCCCGGAAAAAAAGAAAATCTGTTGTTTTGCATTCTTTAATAGTTTTTCAAAATCCTCAAAATTTTCTTTACTTGCATGTCTCTTTTCATTTAAAATCTTAGCTTCTTTTTTCTTTGCGTCAACATATTGGTAAATTTCAGAAGGAGAAAAATCCTCTTTCATCCTTCCGGTTTGAATTTGGTTAAAAAGCCTTTCTTGAAATCCTGATGTATTAATCTTTTCTATTTCTTGAAGATAAACTATTTTTAATGCTCCACGAGTCCCTCCCCTAAAAATTCTTGTAGCAAGTGTTCCATATTCTTCGATTATCCTTTCAACGTATCTGTCAGCTGTTCGCCAATTCTTCTTTATAAGCTGTGCAATTTCCTGTATAGTTCGCGGTTTAGCAGAAACAAAATCTTCTATCTTTTTTATAATCTCATTATT
>JACRHU010000026.1 GCA_016211995.1 Candidatus Pacearchaeota archaeon | reverse complement strand
TTTGAAATTCTTGCTGTAAATTTCCTTTGGCTTGCTCAAGCTGCTTAACATCTTTTTGAATTATGGTTTTTGTTTCTTCAATACTTTTTTTGACAACTGTCTTTGCTCCTATGTCTACGAACAAGTCCTTGCTTAATAATTCTGTTTTAACAAATATGTTTCTTCCAAGAGAAGCAAGCATTTCTGTCTTTGGTTTTGCTTTTTCAATCTCATCTAAATGAACAGATAAAAGTTGTAGCTCAACTATCTGTTGCTCAACAAACATTAGTTGTTGTTCAAACTGCCTTGCCTCTTGCTCAAGCATATTCAGCCTTAACATCCTCTCTTGCTTGCTGGATGCAATGCTAATTTTCCTATCAATTTTTTTAACTTTTACCATTTTATTTACTAATGCTTAATCGATTATTATGAAAAAAACAGAAAACTGCATTCTTTAAATTGCAGATGAATGTTTTCTGTTTTTAGCATCCTAAAAACGAGTGCCTGTTACAAACCACACTCTTATAGAGTGTGATAGGCACTCGTTTTTTTGATTGATTATAGTGGTGAGCTATCAATCGCCCACATCTAGTATTATTTTTTATTGAATATTTAGTATACTTTTAACCACTTTCTTAAAAGCATGCTGAAAATTATGCTAGAGAAGATATACCATTCAACCCAACCAAATCCTGTATGGAATATTGGAATATTCTTTCCCCATTCTATAACCATATTTCCAGTGGTATTGAACAAATTTCTTAATCCTCCCAGAACAAGAATAAATGGAATAAAAGTAAGCAGCATTGGTTTTAAGCCAAGCTTCATTTGTTCTCCGCTCATTTGCATCATTTCTTTTTGCACTTGCATCATCTGTTGTGGTTTGTCTTTTAGCTCTTTTATCTGCTTTTGGTACTCTTTTTGCTTCTCTTTTATCTCTTTAAGTTTTGTTTGATTGGTAAATCTCTTGTATATAAATGTGAAAACTATATTTACCAATAAAGAAATCAATAAAATTGATACTAAAGGATTTGTGTGTACAAATTCAGTTATCATTTCATAAAACTAAGATTTGGTGCCTTTTTAAACCTTAACTTCAAACTGCACTGGTGCATTAACGGGCGCTGGTTTCTAGAATTTCAATTGCTATCTCTGCCAACGTTCTCGAGAAAGTTTAATCATGTTGATGACGACAGCTGCCTTCACAGCGGTTACTCTCACGCTCAACAAATCTATCATAATCCCCGTATATACTCTGATTTGTCTTATACCATTCATTGAAATCAAACCCAGGATTGTCAGACTGATTGTCTTTGGCAGGTTTCTGAGATTTGCGAGAATTTGGTAAATTCTTTTTTCTCTTATAATCTCTTTTTCTCAATTTGCCCATATAACCAATACCCCCATAATTTAGATTGAGAGTTATTTCAAGGGCTACCTTGTTAGGAAAGTCAAAATGACCAATATTGGGCATGCCGTCTCGCATTACTTTATTAATCGCACAACTTACAACTTTTTCTAAATCTTCTGGCAAGAGTTTATCAGACTTTTGCCTCAAAAAATAGGCATAAGACGCATCGTAACGCCCATTAGAAACCACAAATACCCCTGGTTCTTCTTTCCTACCAATATGCACTTGTTCTAATATTATCTTATATCTTTCCGTATGTTTTATTATTTTGTTCTCCATGAATGAGTAGCGACAGAGAGCTATTTAACTATATGTTGTCAACCAATGACAACATTTATAAAAATCAAAGCTTTAGCTTGATTATGGATAAAGAAATACTTCAAGAAGCAGGATTACGTGATAAAGAAGCAATAATTTACCTTGAATTGCTTAAAGAAAAGATTTGTAATGCCTCTAAACTAGCTAAACTAACAAAAATCCAAAGAACTACTGTTTATTTAGAGTTAGAGAATTTAATGAGAAAAGGACTAGCTAGTTATGTAATAAAAAATTCCAAAAGATATTATCAAGCAGCTTTCCCAGATAAACTAATAGAAATTCTTGATACGAAAAAGCAGAAAATTCAAGCTATTCTGCCTGATTTAAAAAATTTACATCACTCTATTGAACCATTTAAAATAGAGATATTTGAAGGAAAAGAAGGAATAAAAACATTTTATCAGGATATTCTTAATAGCAATACAAAGGAACTTTTAGCTTTTGGAGTAACTGGAAATGCTTTTGAATATCTAAAATTTGAGTTTCCTCATTTTGTTAAGAAATATGAAAAAGCAGGATTAAAAGTCAGATATTTAGCAAATAAATCTTCTGAAAAATTTTTAAAAGGATTACCTAAAGATAAAGCTAGAATAAAATATCTTCCAGAACAATATTCTTCAGAAGTTACTACAATAATTTATGCAAATAAAATTGCGATTCAATCTCTTGTTAAGGAAAATATCTTTGTCATCTTGATAGAAGACGAACGGCTTTTCAAGGGTTATTCAAACTATTTTGAATTTATGTGGAAAATTGTTGAGAAATAGCTTTTGACATTTTTATCAGTTCCAATCATTTATTTTTCTCTTTAAACTTCAAACCAGTTTTGCACATAAATTTGAATAAATTACTGTTGTTCCTAGGCTAATTATGTGCAAAGCCTTACTAAACTTTCATAAATTTTCTTAATGCAGGATGCATGTCATATGCATGCTGCTGAGCAATATCTTCATAGAGCTTGTATATAATCATCACAGAAAGAAGAATAGCTGTTCCTGAAACAAGTGCTCCTAACAAATCAGCTGCAGCTGCAAGTAAGCCTATTGCAGCTCCTCCCATTACAGTCAAAGGTAAAATATACCTGCTGAGTATAGACTCTAGAATCCTTTCATCTTTTCTAAATCCAGGTATCTGTAAACCAGATGCAAGTATTTGCCGAGCCTGACTTGATGCATCCATTCCGCTTGTTCTGACCCAGAATACAGCAAAAAGAATAGAGAAGGCCATAAAGAACAATGTATGGAATATAGCCTGCCATAAAAATACAAGTCTAAAGCTTCCCCTAATTATTGCCTCAAGTAAATTTGGAGCATGTAACCAAAATGCAAGTCCTGATTCAGGCAGACCTTGTGGAGAGAATGTTCCCAGCCACGTGAATTTAGTTGCAACCTTTGCTCCTAAACTGCATACTTCTGGAGTACAAGCAGAAGCTGCATTTTCAACAAGCCTTCCGAAAAGCTGGACATTAGCGAGTAGAGCTGCTGTTAAAATAACAGGAATAACACTTGTATAAAACAGGGCAAGAGGCCATCTTATTCCAAATCCTCTTACTCTCTCAAAACTTAATGGAACTTCTACTTTAATTGATTGAGCATAAACAACAATTAAGAAAATCACAATTGTTGCTATTATGGTCGCAGCTGCGAGTATAGCAGCAGTTGTATTTGCCTTTATAATAGAATCAAAAAATACAAGCACTTTACCTGAGAGGGCTATCTGATTCTGTGTACTCAAAAAGCCAAAGGCTCCTGTGAATAATCTCCAGCCTACACCTGCTGCAATAAACAAGCTAACACCAGAACCAAAACCCCATTTACTTACAATCTCATCCATGAATACAATTAAGATTCCTCCGATAAAAAGCTGTAAAATAAGGATCCATGCAAATCCTGGCTGTGCCTGCAAACCACCCATTAAAACATAAACCATTCCTTCAAATAATACAAAAAAGATAGTCAAAATTTTCTGTAAACCTTCAAAATATCTTCTACCTTCATGTGTTGTTGTGTTCACATTTAATATTTTTGAACCTACAAGTAGCTGGAGAATAATAGAAGCCATAACTATTGGCCCAATACCCAAAGAGATAATAGAACCAAAGTCTGTACCAAGAATAACTGCAAGATATTCAAACCTTTCTAGGGAGTTAACAGCTAACCCCCATAAAGAAATATTTGCAAGAACAAAAAATGATATAAGAACTATTAATGTCCATTTCAGCTTTATATTAAAACTTAATTTTTTTTCTGTCGGTCTTGCAACTTCCGGCAGATTCATCAATATATCTTTCAAAGCCATTTTTAATTTAAGTTTTGAACAATTTTAAACCTTACCTCTTTTTAGGCTCTGCACATAAATGAGCATATCAAGAAAAGCAAAAGCTTTTCGGGATCCTAAAATCCTATAGATTTTTTGAAACTCATATTGTTCTAAAGCTAGTTATGTACAAAGCTCTCTTTTTAATATTTTCAACTTTCTTTTTTATATCTGCTTCTTTTATCTCTTCTTCATCTCCATTTCAACTTTCTTCTTCTATATTTGCTTCTTTTACTATCTCTTCTTCGTCCCCAGTTTCTTTCTTAATAAGCTCTCCACCAGCTTTCTTTATTTTTTCTGTTGCCTCTTTTGAAAAAGCTGCAGCCTCTATTATTAATTTTTCTTTAAGTTCGCCTCTTCCTAGAATTTTATAATCTTTTAGTTTAAGTTCAATTCCCTTTGAAGTTTTTTTTGCTATCTTTTTTTCTAAAAATTTATGCATTCTTTCTTCTATTTCATCAAGATTGATTACTTTTAGATTTTTCTTCTTGCTATGGAACCCTCTTTTACCAAAATAATTTAGATGATATCTTTGAATCCAGGTTATCTTTTGCCCAGCTCTTTTTCCAGAACCAGCCATTCCTCTCCCGCCATGTTCTCCTTTACCACCTTTATGTTTTTTTCTAAAACCATAGCCACATGTCTTTGCTCCACGCAATCTGCTTCTTTTTGATCTTTTTGTAATTCTTACCATTTTCAAAGCATTTTCTTCAATAATTCATTTAGTTTTTTATTATGCCCTAGAACTCCTTTAGGAAAAAGAAGTCTTGTATTATTCTTAAATCCACCAATTGGAGGATGTAATCTGAAAAAAGGTTTTATTCCAAGAGCTTGAAGGCTTACTTTTCCCTCAATTAAATCCTGAACAATCTTATCTGTTATTTCTTTCTCACTAACTTTTTTATTTCCAACTTTCATCCCTCTTTTAATAATAAGAGATTTAAGCATGTCTTTATCAATGACATCGTATGCAACATAATGCATAGCTTTTTTTAACATTCCTCCGATCTCTTTTGTTTCTCTGACAAGAGTAGCAGTAAACTTTTTTTGTAGTCTTAATCTTTGCAGGGTTGCCTCTATCTTTCTGTCAACTCCCACATGCCCGCGCATTCTTATTACAATTATCATTTTACTTTTTTATATGGCCTAATTTATTACAATTATCATTTTACTTTTTTATAAGACTTAATTTTTGTAGCGCATCAAAACATGCTTTTGCAAGATTTATTTTTGTTCTTGTTTGCCCCCATGTTCTACTGTATATGTCTTTTATTCCAGCAAGTTTCAATATTTTTTTACAATCATCTTCTACAGCAAGACCAGTTCCTTTCGGAGCTGGAAATAAAACTATTTTTACACTTCCACATTTCCCTTCTATTTTGAATGGGATACTATGTTTTTCATCACATGAACAATCAAAACTTCCACAACCTCTTTCAACAGCAATAAGGCTAAGTTTTGCCTCTCTCATTGCCTTTTCCCTAGCTGGAAGAGTTTCTTTTGCTTTTCCATAGCCTATTCCAACATGTCCTGTTCTATCACCAACAACAACCATGCAAGAAAAGCTTGGGACATTTCCCTCTGCTGTTTTTTTCTGTGTCTGTCTCCATGCTCTTCTTTTTCCACCTCCAAACTTTCCCTTTGCCTGCCCAATTTTAAGCAAATCAGATTCTAATTTCAAAAGATGATCTACAATTTCTGGCTCAAAGATTTTTAATCCAGCATTACATATCTCATCAAAATTCTTTATTTTTCCACTTTTAACCTCTTTTCCAAGTTTTGAGATAGGAATCCATTTTTCAATTTGTTCTTTTTCTTTCTTTGTTTCTATTTTTTCAACTAATTCTTCTTCACTTTTTTCTATTTTTTCAACTGGTTCTTCGATTACTTCTTCTGCTATTTTTTCTTCCAATTCTTCTTCTTTATCTTTTTCTTCAGTCTTTTTCATTTCCCTTTTAAGATATTATTTTTTATAGTTTCAATTGGGATTTCTTTTCTCATGTGTCTTCCATGCAATCTTACAACATCAGGAAACATTTTTTCATCACATTGAATTTGGACTCCTCCATCAATAAGCCCCTTTATTGTGGCATATAACCTGTTTCCCTTTGTTGATCTTTGTAAACCTAGGTCTATTATTGCTCTTTTAATGTCTTTTAATCTTTTAGCTAGTAAAAATCCAGTCAGATAAGCTGCAGGAATTGATTTTAATGAACCTGCAATGGATTCGTTCCATCCATGTTTCACTAAATCTTTTGAGGTAGTGGTTTGAATAACATAATCCTGCGCCTCTTTACTTTCAACGAGTTGAATAATAATATATCTGTTTGTTTTTCTTATCACTATTCTTGGAAGTTTACTTTTAAGTAGGATAAATCTTGCACTATAATCTGTTTTATTTTTTCTTCTTCTTTTGTATTTTATTCTTTTCATAGTAATTCATTTAAAGATTTTTTATCTCTGATTTCTCCCATTTTAGCCATCATCCTAAATTTTTTATATCGTTCTTTACTTATTTTTTTCTGTTTTAATAATGATGCGATATATCTTCTTAGCATTCTTATTCTCACTATATATTTCCTTTTTCTCTCCTTAATTTTCATTTTAATTTTTCCAGGCCCTCTTTTTCTCTTTTCTCTTTTCTCATGATGTTTTCCCTTTACTGGCCTGATTTTTATTGCTTTGTCTTTCACAAGATCTTGAATATCTTGCCTTGTTATTGCTTCTTTTATCTCATCAAGTCTGGAAAAATCAAATATTATTCTTCTCTTTCCTACCCCCAATATTTTAGCAGCAAGTTTTTTCTTTTTTCCAAGGTCCATTTTACTTCTCCACAGCCACCTTCTTCATTACAATTTTTTCTTTAGTTTTAATATGCTCTTGATGTTTAATCTCTTCGCCTGGTTCAACAGGTTTTATAATCATCTTTTTTTCTTCCTCCTCATCTCTTTTCACCTCTTCTTTTTTTGCTTTGTCTTGATCTTTGCTTGCCTGTATTTTTTTCTTTTCCTCTTCCCCTTTTTTTATTCTTTCTTTCTTTTCTTTTCTTTTCTCAATCTTTTCAAGAATTTTTTTCTCATCTATATTAGCAACCTCAATTTTTAATTCAGCAGCTTTTTTTATAATATCAAGTTTTTTCTTTAATCCAACAGAAGCGATTATAGCAATTTCATGCTTGCCTAGCTTTGAAAGTTCATGAACATTATGCACAATAACTGGCTTTTTTCTCCGAATTGTTCCTCTTATAAGTCTTGGACTGCTATATCCTATTCCAGGCATAGCTCTTCTTCCCTTCAATTTTTGCCTGACCTTACTATGTCTTCCTTTTGATTTTCTCCATACTTGTTTCTTTTTTCTTCCTTTTCCAAGTGAAGAAATTTTATGAAAGTCCTGTCTAATAAACTTTGGTTTTCTTTTTTTTATCAGCTTTCTATGCTCAATTAATTTTGCAACATCCATTTTAATTTCAAATTTTCTTTCCTGCCTTTTCTATAATGAAAATGCCATCTTGGAATATTCTTCTATCCCTACTTTTAATTTTAGTAGCTGTTTCTATATTTGCTGCTGTTTGTCCAGCAGCTTCTTTATCAGTTGAAAGAATAGTTATAATGTCGCCTTTAACTTCTACATTTACATTTTCAAAAATTTTTGCTTTTCTCTCTTTAACCTCTCCTAAAAAGTTTTGTATGATAACTTCCTTTTTATCTCCGCTGACAGCTACTTTTATTGGAAAATGTACAGGACAAATTTGTAATTTATATTCATAATATGCTTGTACTCCTTGCAACATATTCTTGATATGGGCAACAATTGAACTTACATTCTTCTTTTCCCTTTTGTTTCCTTTTTTAACTTCAATAATTATCTTATCATCTTTTTTTTCCATCTTAACTTTAAAAGTTCTTGACAATTTTCCTTTTTCTCCACTAACTATTAAGGAATGTCCATTTATCTCTACTTGCGCTCCTTTAGGTATTTCAACTTCCCTAGATTTTACTTTTTCATTTTTCATTAGAAGAAATAAGCTATTAAGCTTCCTCCAATATTTTTTTCAATAGCTTCTTCATGTGTGAGAAGACCTTTATTTGTTGAAACGATTAGTATTCCAAAATCCCTTGAGGGGAGATATCTTCTGACATATTTTTCAATTTCTTTTTTAGTTACATAAAATCTTGGCTTGATCGCTTTGCATTCATTTAGTTTTCCAAGTTCAATTTTCATCTTCATTGTTTTTTCATCTTGAATTTTGAAGTCTTTCACATAGCCGTGCTTTTTTGCTATATTTATCAAGTTAATCAATAATTTCGAGCCAGTAACTAGACTAAAAGATTTTCTTGCTCTCTTGCTATTCATTATATTATTTAATGCGTTTGAAATTATATCTGCCATTTTATCTATATTTTTTAAATCCTAACTCAACAGCCATTTCTCTAAAACATTGCCTGCATAAATTCAGATTATACTGGCCCAAGTGTGCTCCAAATCTTCCGCATCTTATGCATTTCTTAGCTGAAACCCCAAATTTCCTCTGTTTAGGTTTGCAGAATCTAAGAAATCTCTGTTTGATTTCAGGCTTATTTTCAAGTTGCTTCAAAATCTTATTCCAATCACTTGCTGTCATTTTTAGATTCTCCTCCTCTTCTCTTCCCTTTTTTCTTTTAATTTAATATTGAAATTTTCTTGCATGAATTTTATTGTTTCTTCTCTTGTTATTTTATGTCTTAAAGGAATTTTTCCTCGCTTTATTTTTTTCTTGTCTACTGATAATCCTGCTCTTGTTAGGTTAACTGCAACATCTAATCCCATAATTCCTATATCTCTCTGGAATTGAAATCCAGGAATTGTAAGGTACTCTTCAATCCCAAATGTAAATGTCCCATTCCCAAATTGTTTTTCACTTGCCTCAAAGTTTATTGATTCTAGCAATCTTTTTAGGAGTGCTGTAGCCTTTGGTTCGCTAATTGTGACTTTACATCCAACCTCAAGACCTGGACGAACACCAAATCCTGGAATTCTTCTTGTGCTTGTTGTTTTTATTGGTTCTGCTCCGCTAATTAATTTCAAAAGCCTTATGCTTCTATCTAACTTTTCCCCAACTCCCCCACAATTTAATACAATTGCCTTCAATCTTATATCTCGCATTTTGTTTTCCATTTTATTCAATAACAAGCATATTTTCAGGAGTAGATTTTATTGTTCTTTTTCCCGAAATTATCTGTATGATTCTCTTCTTTCCTTCCCCTTGTATTTTTGAAATTATTCCCTCTGTTCCGGTCATTTTTCCATTTATAATTCTAACATTTGCTTTTTCTTTTAAATGCAAAATTTTGATAATTTTATTTTGTTTTAAATCAATTACAACAGAATCGTTGACATGGCCTTCATTAGAAAAGAAATTCCTTCCATCATTAAGATTAAGTTGCAATTTCTTTTTCTTCAATGTATTCTTACCTACAATCTTACATATTTTCTTATGGCTCTCAGTTTCATTAATCTCTTCAACAATCAATCTCCCACTCTTTGACAAGTTTAATCTATAAAATTTCTTTATTTTAGGTATCCCAATAGTATCAAAAATCTGAACAGGCAATCTTTCATTGCTAGCCTTTTTACTATTAACTAAAATTTCACCTTCATGAACTATTTTTTTAATCTCTTTTCTTATTTTCGCTATTTTTAGAATATCTCTTAGTATAACAAGCAAGGTAACACTTCTTTCTAATGATGCTTTAGGCTTAGTAATGTATTTCCCAATTCCTTTTTTTCTAGGTAAAGGCCATGATTTTGGCATTGCTAATCTTTTAAGATAGTCCATTTTATTTTTTTCCTCCTTCTATCTTTTTTCCCCTTCCCAATGCTGCCATTCTCTCTTTATCATCTAAGTTTAGCTCTATTATTTGAAGTTTTGATGGATAGAGTGGAAGATTTATTTTTGTTCCGTCTCTCTTTATTCTCTGGATTCCATCAACAAGAACTCTTAATTTCTTATTAAAACCAACAATCTTTCCTGTTCTATTCTTGAATTTTCCACTCAAAACTTTAACAGTATCTCCTTTTCTCAAAGAGAATGATCGCTTACTATATTTTTTTCTTAATTCTTTCGATAAATTTGCCGATAAAAATTTTCTTTTTATATTTAGTGGAGCGTTAAATCTATACTTTCTTTGTTTCCTTTTCTGCTCGCTTTTTTTCCAATTCTTATAAAATTTCTTTTTCATTTTATTTTTCTTCTCCTAATTCCAATTCAAAACCAGCATCTCTCAAACTCTGCCTTATTCTTCTTGGAAGACTACTGCTTATACATTCTATATCAAAAGTGCATATTCTATCGTCATACAATATTTTTGCGATATCA
>JACRHU010000027.1 GCA_016211995.1 Candidatus Pacearchaeota archaeon | reverse complement strand
TTTGTAAGGGCTTTATAATCTGAAGGTCTTCCTGCTTTTTTAGGAGGCAATTTGCATTTATCCACTTCTCTTTTGATAAAGAGAAGTGTCTCTTTCGCATCATTTATTTGCGAAAGAGTGTATGCACTCCAATTAATTTCTCTCAGCTCTTTATTATCATAAAACTTTATTCTTTTGTTTTTTCTTGCTTCGTTAGAATATTCAACTAATTCCCTGAATTCTTTGTTTGGATACCTCTTTAGCATAATATTATTGTGCCTAACTACTATTTCTATTTTGTGAAATATAAATTCATAACATTTATATACTAATTGTGCCTATTAAAATTGTGATGGTTTATATACGCTCAAAAAAAGTGAAAGGCAAGATTTATTATTATGTTGTAGAAGGCAAGCTAGACAAAAGAGGAAAAGTTAAGCAGAAAGTTATTATGTATTTGGGCAATGCCAAACACATATTAGAAGTTTTTAATTTCTATAAATCCCATAAGAAGCAATGAATTAATACGCAAAGCCTATTTAGAGTAATTTATTAATTAGAATTAAAAAAACAACCCCTAGAAGGACAACTAATGCATTTACTTTATTGAACCTTCTATGAATTTCTGGAATAAGTTCAGATGCTGCAACATAAATAAAGCTGCCTGCGGCGATTGCTAAAGCAATTCCTAAGAAACTTTGATTTATATTTTTGAAAACAAAATATGAAGCTATTGCTCCCACTGGAGTGGCGATTGCAACAAGTACTGCATAAAATATTGCTGTACTTTTCTTTATTTTTGAATGCAAAAGAATACTCATTGTTGTCGTGCCTTCTGGAAATTCGTGCATTAAAACTCCAATAAAAGCAATTAAACCTATTTTAAAGCTAACTTCAAAACCAATTCCTATCGCTAACCCATCAATTAGACTATGCACTCCTAAACCAAGTGCAGCTATTTTTCCTGTTGCATGGACTCTGCATTCTTCATCCTCACAAGGATGAAATAAAAAGAAATGTTCAATCAAGTAAAAAATTAAAAAGCCAACTAATACAATGAGCAATCCATTTTTATAAAGTGAAATACTTTCAGGAATAAGATTGTTGAATGCAGAGGCCATTAATACTCCTGCTGCAAAACTTATCAGAAGAATTGAATTTTTCTCAGCCCATTTTCTGAAAAATAAAATAAGAAGGATTCCAGTAATTGTTGCTAGTCCTGCTAACCCCCCAAAAATTAAAATATTGCTTAGTTCACTCATTTTTATTTAGTAAAAAGAAATAGCTTTTTAATAGTTTGTATTTTATTCACTCGATTTTTAAAGAAGATTCTAAGCTCAAATCAGCACCTAGTTTTATAGGTTTTCTCTTTTCTTCATCATCATTAACAGTCATAACTGATTTTGAATCAACTTTGATATTAATTTCAAGAATTTTCTTTTTAATAGGATCATAAAACATTTTTCCATTCATCTTTACTTCTCCAGTCGTACTATTTCCTTCTTCATCTAACTTAGCCTTTGCATTAAAATCAATAATGAATGCTTGTATACCCCTATATTTTGTTTCTCCAGAAAGTTTGAATGTGACATCATTAAAACTTGTTTTTGCAGGTTCTTCGCTAACTGGAAAAACCTCTAGTGGAACACTATTCTTAATTTCTGTAATATCAGATTTCCATGTGTCTCCAAGCTTTACAGGATTATCTGGAAAAAAGTCTATTATTTGTTCATATCTACTATCTCCACTATAATCTTTGTCTATACTAGATATCTCTCCTGTTTTTTTAACAGCGAAATTAATAGGGGTTTTTAAGACCTCCCCTATAATCGGATTTTCTTTATCTCTAACATTCCAGTTTAGTTCTGAACTGCCTTTCGACCCAGCAAGATCTCCATATGATTTTCCGCTTAGTCTTTCAATTCTTGCCTCAAGTTCTGAAAGGCCGTTATCTTCATTTATTACTACAGATCTTGCATAAGCATTGAATATGCCTTCGCTATAACCGCTCATGCCTCCATGCATATTTACTTTTATTTTAGCGCTTAGATTGTATCTTGCTGTTTCACCTTTTCTGTAATCAAATTCAAGAACTCTTGGCTTGTTAATATCAATCTTTTCTTTATCCTGAGAAATAGCAGCTGAAGGCATGAATGCAAGTGCTGCTAAAGAAGCAACCACCAATGCTTTTTTATAATCTATCATTTTCTGTTTTAAATAATAAATGAAGTTTAAATATCTTTATGTCAGAAATGTTTTGTCATTTCTGAGCATCTTAATCGCAAAAACCAATAGGTTTCCGCAAAAATTTGCATAATTTTTGGGGTCCCAAAAACATTATATGTTTTTGCGATTGGGAACCTAAAAAGCATAGCTTTTTATGTAAACCACTAATCAATTAAATGGTTTTTTTGATGTTCTGCATTAGATATTTTTTCTTTCAATATTTCAAGCTGTTTATTTATTCTCTCTTCTGCATTTAATTTTTCCTCTTTTTGTTTTTCTTCTTTAACTTGCAAGCCTTTTGCATGAGCTTCCATTAATAATGAATGCAAACATTTTTTATCTGAAAAAGCACAGATTATGCAACATTTTGTTATAGGTGTTTGCACATCTTTTTTACATTTTCTGCAATGAAAGAATTGCGGAGATCTATCTTTTTCAATCTTCATCCTAGTATTTTTATTGCAGCTAGGACATTTTATTGTTGCTGAATTAGGAATTTTCAAAATTCTTTTTCTTCCCATAAAAATTTTAGAAAATACAAGTTTAAATAACATCTGTTTTTCAAAGAGTGAGCTAAATTAAACAATTTCTGTATTTATACATTCCACGATATTTTAAAGAAAGCCAGACTCTGTTTCTCTTTAGCTTGTATCCAAGGTCATTATTTTGCATTGCATTCTTAATTGTTCCACAAAAATCAGTTCCTAATCCAGAAACATAACTCGATTTCAAGTACACTTCAATATCTGCTTTTTCAGTATATCCTTTTGTAACACTAGTTTTTGTAATTATATAACTCTCTTCCCACTGCCTTATTCCTGACTCAAAACTATACAATTTAAGCAAAACAATTCCCTTACTTGGGAATGATTTTATAAAACTCTGCTGTTGTAAAAAATCTGTCAAGTTATCTACACTTTGTCCTTGTGTAATGTAGGAGTTAATTACAGCGCCAGTCAGGGATTTAGGTTCTGTAAAATAGGCTCCTATTCCTATCAACAGAAGCCAGATAAACATTAAAGCTATCAGCCACTTTTTCATAAAACAAGCAAGAAAAAGTGATATTTAAAATTTGTGTTATTTTAGGCTTTGCACATAATTAGTTTTAGAACAATATAAATGTATACTCATTTATGTACAAAGCCGTTATTTTACTTTCAATTCTCTGACCACGTCATCAAAAGTGTTTTCAATTGAAGAGCTGTCTGAATTATCTGAGTTATTAAGTAACCAGATTTTTCCCTGATTATCTCTTTTAATTGCCTTATCAAGCATTTTGAATTTTTCATCAAAGTTGTATTGGCTTGCAAGTCTTGTTTTAATCTGCTGCTCTGTTAGCGCCCTTCCTCTCATTCTCCTTTCTTGGCTTTTCTTATCAACATTTATAAGGATAACATTGTTATTGCAAAGATAGCCCATATCAGACTCTGCGATAAGTGCCGCATTAAAGAGTATCAAACCTTTTTTTCCATATAATTCTCTTCTTAGCCTAACTAGCAAAGGAGTATACATTATCTCATTTAATTTTTTTAATTGTTGAAAGTCATCAAAAACAATTTCACCAAGAGCTTTTCTATTTATCATTCCATTCTCTTGTCTTACTTTTTCTCCAAATATTTTAGCAATTGTTTCTCTTACCTCTTCATATCTAGGCTCTTTTAAATCTCCAAGAATCTGATGCCCTATTTCATCTAATTCTATATTTGCTACTTGGACTCCTTTTTCTTTTCCTAGCTCCTCAAATTTTTTACAGATATAAGATTTTCCAGCGCATATCTCTCCTGTTACTCCCACAATATACTGCTCGGACATCTTTGCTTCAAGGCATTGTTTAACATATAGTGGGACGAATTCATGTATTAATCCTTGCTCTTTTTGAATTGCCTTTACAGTGCTTGAGCTTATATGTGCAAGTTCTGGCCTTGCAAATAAAATAAATGTTTCTATGCCTAGTTTTTGTGTTTCTCCTGCATTATGAAGACTTGCTTCATACTCAAAATCTTTTGAATCTCTCACACCTTTTACTATCACAGGAATTCCATTCTCATAAGCAAAATCAACAAGCAATCCTGAAAATGAAACAACCTTTACGTTTGGTATATCTGCAAGGCTTTTCTGGGCTATATCTCTTCTTTCCTCTAATGTAAATATATACTCCTTTTCTGGATTAGCCCCTATTCCCACAATTATTTCGTCAAATGACTTGGCAGCTCTATTTATTATGTCCATATGCCCGTAGGTTATGGGGTCTCCTGAAAATGCATATAACGCTTTAACCATAATTGCGGCAGATATAATTAGTTTATAAATCTTATTGATTCTAGAGCTATGTGTAAATTGCTATATCAAAAGTATTAATATTATACTATATTTTACACATAGCCTGATTCTAGAGCTTTGCACATAATTAGAAGTAAATTGTACCTGCTTTTATGAAAAAAACTTTTAATTTTTAGCATTTCAGAAACACAAGTTTCTGACAACTATCAAGATTTAAAAATCTTGAAGTCCTAAAAACCTTTAAGGTTTTTCTGATATTGAAAATGTGCAAAGCCTCTTATTACTAGTTACGCAATACTATCAGTTCTGGGGGTAATAAATTAGCAAGCCTTATCGCTGCATAAAAATAACATCTGTCCTTGCTGCTGATATCCCCTTGATAAGTAGCTTTAAGGTTTTCACATAAAGAAGGATTTTTTGCCATTACTGGTATCAAGTCACAATCAATTCCACTTCCTGATTCAAATAAACAACCAGTAATTTCTTTTTTAGCCATTTTAATGCATTTGCTTACTTCTTTGTCCAAATTGTTAATTAGCCTCATACTTCCTACTTCCACATTTTCTCTTTTCTTAAGCTCATCACAAACTTTCTCATCTCCTGTTAAAAGAGCAAGCATTTGGTAGCAATCCTCATTATCAGAGTTTTGACACAAGGTCGCATCATTTAAAATTACTGCCTTGCATTCTATTTTTCCACCCTCATGCTTAATATAGTCACAAATTGAAGTATCGCCGATTAGAGCTGCTACATCCCTATAGCAGTAATCTGCATATATCCATTTACTGCACTTGTCCTTTGCTCTTTCTACAAATGCTTTGCAGGCTTCTCTATGGCCCAAATCTTCTATTTTCTTACAGATCGTAGAATCTCCAGTTGCCAAGGCTACATCTGCATAGCAATATGCTGTAGCAGGTTCATCCACCATTTCGCAGTCAGAAGGGTCCTTTTTTACCATAGCTAAGCACTTATATTTCAAGCCAGTTTCTCTAATTTTTTCACAGAAAGAAAGAACTTCAGTTTGGACTGGCGCAGGCGTTTCTCCTACTCTCATTATTTTTGGTGTGGCTGCGAGCCAATAAGTAAGTGTCCCCTTGCAATTCTGCTCTAGGGACTCCCCAATATTGTTTGTGCCAAGTGAATAGTTCTCAAATTTACATGTCATTGACTCTTTACCAGATGCCATTTTTGCTGTCCATTTTAACACACATTTTTTACCTTCAAGCCCAATAATCTCAATTGTTAATCCACCTAATCCATCTTCCTGACTACCACCTCCCTGACTGATTTTGGCTGGTTTGCATGCTTTAAATGCATTCTCCATACATTCGCTGCTTGTTCCGCAGTCCACAATCTCTACTTCTTCTCTGCCAAACAGCCCTCTAAACCACTTAAAAATTTTCTGTATAAATCCAGAAGAGATACAGTTTCCATCAATACATAAATTTGTTGAACATTCAAAATTATTATCACATTTTTCACCTGCTGTCAGTTGCATTTTCATGTCGTTGTCTATAGAGCAATATAATCCAGAAACTCTTAAACCATATGGCAAACATTTATTTTGATAGAAACAACCAAACTTACATTCTGTAGTGATACTTGTTATTTCACATTTTTCTCTGCAAATTCCATCAGGACATAAAAGCTTTCCTTCTTCACATTTTTCTTCTGTTTTACACTCTAAAACATAACCTTCATTATCACATTTACAGTTTTCAGGACAAGTTAACAGAGGTTTGTTGCTAACAATAAACACACCAGTTCTTGATGCAAAATCATAGTCAAGAAAGCTTACACTTACGCTATAGACACTTTTTGCCTCGTTCAGCCTAAGAGTCAAAATTTTTATTCCTTCTTCTTCAGGATTTATAACTTCAAGCTGAGCTTGTGGGCCAACAGTAGGACATTTTATTATTTCTATTGCTCCTTCTCCTCCGCCAGAACTTGGAACTTCAGAAGCAACAGCATAGCCAGTTAATTTTGCTTTAACTTCTTGTACATTTGTTGTAGTTGCTTCACATTTAGATGTTATTAAATCTCTAAATAGTATTTTCATATTTTTATATTCTGCAATTTTTACTTGCTGGTTTACTTGTAATTTAAATTTCTCGTTTAATTTGGCATAAATTCCTTCTATGTCTTTACAGTCTTGCTCGCATCCATAATAACATTTACCTATAGATGATTTACACTCCTTTCCTGCTTCACATTCTACTGCAGACATTTTACAAATCTGCCCTTCTCCTGACTCGCACACTCCATTTCCGCATACTGGTTTTATTATTATTTCTGGACAAGCAGAGCAAATACAGTAACCACTACCATCAACATAACATTTTGTCCAGCTTCCATCAGAACATTGTTTAGACTGGCAAAAAGCGCCTGCTCCAGAACAATCAAATTCTATCTGCTCGTTATTGCCATCTAGGGTAGTATAAGCATACCCTCCGCAAGAACTTTTCCAAGTTATTTTTTCTCCATCATATCCTTCTAAATTTGTTACAATGCAGCTTCCTTGATAACTTGAGCAATACATCCAATTAAACTCCGCCCTGTAACATTTTTGTTCTGTTTGTGTATTTTTAAATATGCATTTTACCTCTTCTCTCTGTTTTTCTCCTCTTATACATGCTCCATCGCTACAACCATTAGGACATTTATAGATATTTGTTGACATGGTTCCTTCATTAGGGCCTGGATTTGGAACACAACTTTCCTCTCTTAAATTTCCATCTTTTTCACAAACTTTTGTATCCATAGAACATTTTTCTACACAAGCATCAGTTGCTGCTATTTTATCTCCAAACATAACACTTCCTTTTACATAATAATCTATTCCTCCATCTGTATCTTTGCAAGTTGATACTTCACAAATTTCTTTATATTCTGATAGACATCCGTTAGAATTATATTGTGAGGAAGAAGTACATCCTGGTTTTGGTATAGGAGTACTAATGCAAGGACAAGGGTTTCCGTCTGTACCTTGCCCGCAAGGATATGTCGGGTTTGTTCCTTCAGTACAAACTCCATCTTTACATCCGTAAACACAAGGAGTGCATCCTGTTCCCCCCTTACCTGTACAATATGAATCTATTGTTCCAGGATTAGAACAATAGTTTATAGATTCATATACACATGCTTGAGAACCACTACAATATTTTTTTGTAAATGATTCGCCACAATCTTCATTTTTATAACAGTTTATTTTCTGACATTGTCCGTCTTTACAACCCAGATATCCTACATTTATGCAATTTACACATTCGTCTACAATAGAACATTCTGATTGGGGAGTTCCTGGATTTAAACATTGAGCTAATTTTTGACAAGCAGACGAGCCGTCACACCAATACTGGGTAGTTACCTGGCAATCCTTACTACTATAACATTTTATTGTTGGTGTTGTCTGATTCTCTGTTTGATTCGTTTCAGTAGTCTTTCCAGTAATCCCTAAACTTTTAAAAAAATCTGAAAATGAGAAGGCAAAGACTGATGAAGAAATTAAAACTATAAATAGGACAGCTAAAATAATACATGCCTCTTTTTTCATGTTTTAAATAAGTATAACTTATTTATAAGTTTAATGCTCCCTGCGCGTAATTAGTTAGTAGTTTAGAACACTCAAGATATCATAAAAATCCTTTTGGATTTTTAGGATCCAGAAAATCTATGATTTTCTTGATAACTATTATAACTTGATTTAGGTTGCCAACTAATAGAGTAGATATTTGTAAAATATTGGCTTGAAACCTGCTTGGCGATGCTCTATCAATTCTTGTTTTGAGCTTGAAACAAGTTAACATTCATCACGAAGAGTTTGTGTATATTCTGAATATCTAATGCTTCCTGTTATCTTAACTGTATTCTTTGTCAATCTCTCAATCTCATAATCTACTGGAAAAACAAATCCCATAGCATTTTCCTGTAAACGGGCTTTTGGTAAACTAAAAGTTCCCCCTACTTTTACTTTTCTTCTCTGGTCAAAAGCATTTGCGATTGCTCTTCTTATATCCCTATGTTGGTATCTATATGGACTAAACTTACGACTAGCATCATATAAGACAACTCTCTCTTCTTTTCTCTCTTCATCCTTCTCTACTCTATACCCTAAATGCTGAAGTGGTAAAACAATCTTATCCAAAGCGCTGCATAGATTAAAAAGCAGCGAATCGCTTCCTCCAAGATTTAAGCCTATTTCTTGTCCTACTGATAAAATACTACTTAAATTTCTTCCTATCATTTTATTTTCCTCCATACTAATTTAATTTATTTTATTGGGAGATGTATTGCTACAACTTCTTAATAGTTACAAATATAGAAGCTATTTATATTTAATTTCTCCCTAAAAGGAGAAACATAGCAAGATTTAAAAACGAAGAAAGAGGTATAGATTAATGGATACTAAAGTATTAGAAGAGACAGGGTTGACAAAAAATGAAATAGCCATCTACTTATTTTTATTAAAAAAGATAGAAGTTACAACAGGTCCTTTAATAAAAGAAACGGCAATAGCAAATTCTAGAGTTTACGAGTCTCTTAATTCGCTTATTAAGAAAGGTTTAGTTACATATACTATTCAAAAAGAGGGTAAAAAGTTTAGGGCAGTCGATCCAAAAATCTTGCTCGAAAAAGAAGAAGAAAGAACAAAAAAATTAAAGTCAATAATCCTGGAGTTATTATCATTAAAAGCCTATAAAGAAACTCAGTCAGCTACTTCTATTTATGAAGGTTTTGATGGATTTAAGACAGCTTTCAAAAAGATAATAAAAGATTGTCCCATAAATGGCATTATTTATATTATCGGCTTCTCAAAACAACAATATTCTGATGAATCGTTAAGGAATTTTATTGCAAACATGAACTTAAAGAGTGCACAGAAAAAACAGAAGCTTAAGATACTTATTGATAAAGAAACTATGGAGTTAATTGGAAGAGAAATGGAAAAACAGAAATATACTGACATTAGGTATTTACCCAAAGAATTCACAAGCCCTGCTGCTATTGATATTTTCGAAGATTACGTTTATATCTTTTTATGGGAAGAAAAGCCATTTGTTTTTATGATTAAAAATTCTAGGATAGCTGAAAGTTTTAAAAGTTATTTTAATTTTCTTTGGAAAATAGCTAAGAAATAACTTTTTATATCTCATAATGTTAAAGGAAGTATGAATCTTGAGGAATTAAGGACAAGGCTTAAGAAATTTGACCTTTCTGAAATAAAGCCTACAAAACATGCTTTCGATAGAATTCAGGATAAAAGAAGAAGCATAACTTATCCTCAAATTATTTCTTTACTGACCTCTCAAGATAAACTTTATAGATTTCAAGAACAGCCTTCAAAAAGCCAAGATGAGCTCAAGTTTAAACTATGGTTCAAGCTGAATTATATTTTTGACATTAACATCTATATTGTTATGAACAAAACTGAAAAGGAAAAAGGTTTAAATAGCTTAAAGATTATAACCGCTCATAAGGTTAAGAAAGATATACAAAATAAGATAGAGAGAAAATGAAAGTTAGTTTTGATTATGATGAAGAGAATGATATTGTCTATTTCTATCCCAATGAAAAGAAGGTAGACTTTAGTGTGGACTATGATGACATAATATTAGATATTTCTGGCAATAAAGTAGAAGGAATTGAGATATTAAATGCCTCAGAAAAATTTGGGAAAGATGAACAGGAAATAAAAAAAATGAAAAAAGCATTGTCTTCAATAAGGGAAGCTTATATGAAAGTGGAATACGGCTTGAACTCTATTCTTGTTAAAGTAGGCTTTGTCGCTTCAATCCCAGAAATAATAAAAGAAGGGATTCTTATACAAGTGCCGATTAAAAAAGAATTGATGGTTGCCGCTTAATTTTGATTATCTAACTAATAAGTATAATTCATAACAGCTTATTCAATTGCTTTTAGAATCTTATTTATTGCAGAATCCAAATATTCTGGCTTATTTATTTTTGGTAATCCATTAATCTCTCTTAATTTGTTATATTTATCAAATACGGCTTCTTCAAAATTATTTACGTGAATCTTTTTCTTTTTTCTTTTATTAAATTCTTTTGATAGGGTAATTAAATCTTCTGCTTCTATATGCAATAATTCGTGAATAATGATATATTGAACAATCTCTTTCCTTACCAACGGATTTTCTATTTTTTGTAGATTTTTATTTATATGAATATTAAACTCAGATGGTTTAAGTCTTCTTTTTTTAATACTTCGACTTTCTCCCAAAATTAAGGATTCCGGATTAAAATCAAATTTCTGTTCAATTTTCGTCCTTACATACCCTAATTTTCTGCGGCTCATTTTTTTATATTTTACAGAAATCCTTTTCTTATTTAATTTAGGAAATATCTCTCTTGTTTCATTAAGCCATTTTATGCATTCATCCATTTTTCTATTTTTTCTTAAAATCCCAAAATATATTATCTGAGCCACATTTCTGGCATATTGCCGAAAGAATTAAAGGCTTATTGCTTGAAAAAATGCCATACTCTTTTATACCTCTCTCTAAAAGAATTCTCTTAAGCTCAGATTCTTCATCCTTACTTTTAGGTATTTTATTAATCAAGAAAATTTTTGTTTGAAATCCTTCTGAATTTTTGCAATCCATACATTCGAATGGGCTAAAGTCATACCAATCTCTATCAATCTCCCCCATTTTACCATTAAATTCTTTTAATTCAAATTTTTTCATTATAACAATAGAATTAGGAGATTATATAAAATTTTCTTTTATTAAAAATGGGCGTCCAACTTTTTCTAAGTGCTCCCTGCGGGATTCGAACCCGCGTCGGAGCCTTTCATCATTTGAGCACACCTTAAAGGAAGGTGAGCTTTAGGAAACCTTGGTTTCCTAAGTTCGAAAGGGCTCTATCCCTAGCCTCCTTTTAACTAATGCTAAAAGAATTTGGCCTCTAGACTAAGGGAGCTTAATTTTAAGAGTAAAAGTGGGTTTTTAAAATTATCCTAACGTATGATGTTAGCTATTCTATTCGATAAAGCCTTAACAGTTACGCACTTTAAGAACTAATAATCTAGTTAATTATCAATAAAAAAATAATAAATTAACTAATCAACTCAACACCATATTTTTTATAAGCATCTGCAACTTCTTTTGATTTAGTTGCTAGAAAAAATCTTGTGTAATTTATTCCTTCTCCAAGCTTGAATAAATTAATGGCTTCTTGCTGTGCTTTTTCTTGTTTTTTCTTTTCTTCTAGCAAAATAAGAATTTCTTTTTCAAGTTCTTCTAATTTTCCTGCAGACCTTTCTGGAATGCACCAAAATTTCATGATTCCATATCTCTGGAAATCATCTCTTCCGTATAATCCAATGCTATAACTTTCATTATTTTTCATTACAGAATTGACAATATAATCTTTAAAAATATTTGTATAGCTATATAATTACTCCAACCGAGCCCTGACCAGCTCGGACATCATGAAACTCAAAGATTTTCAGGACTTCAGGATTTTTAAATCTTGATAGTTGTCAGAAACTTGTGTTTCTGAGATCCTAAAATCCTGATGGATTTTATGATTGCAAGCCTATCAATCGGCTTGAACCTTAATAATTATGAAATGAGCCTGCGCGGATTTGAACCGCGGACCACTTGCTCTCCTAGCAAGTTACTCATAAAGGTAACCCCTTATTGTCTTATAAGACAAGCGCTCTGAAACCAGGCTGAGCTACAGGCTCATGTATTAGGCAAATTAGAAGTGTATTTAAATTTTCTGATTACTACAAACCTTCTCTATCAAATACATATTCTCCAGAGTGATACTTGCACGAAGCATCAGGACATTCTTTTCTTTTAATTACAAAGTCAATACCCTTAGCTTTTCCTCTTATTTCACCTTGAGATAGCCTGCTAGGGTCCATTATAGGGCATCTATAATAGTGTTTAATTGGATTTTTCCTAGCATCAATTTTTTCAAGCAAAATACAAATGCTTGAATTAACTAGGCAATTTTTGTTTTGTATCATTTATCATTTTCTTAACAGCATGATCAACTGCCAGATATTAGCTATTTATCAATCTTAACCTTTGTAAAGCTCATAATCTTTAGAAACCTCTATTGGAGCACTGCATATAGCACCAAAGCCTGACATTTTATCTCTATGGCCTTTGGCCTCTTCTTGAGTTTTATATGGCCCTATATCTATCTCTTCCAAATCTCCACGTATATACCTAAATATCCATTTTGTTTCTTTTTCTTCATTAACAGATTTTTCAAGTGTCATGAGGTAGTTGATAAAATAGAATATATAAAGATTATGTCAGAAATGCATATATTTCTGAGCATCCTAATCGCAAAAACCAATAGGTTTCCGCAAAAATTTGCATAATTTTTGGGGTCCCAAAAACATGATATGTTTTTGCGATTGAGAACCTAAAAAGCATAGCTTTTTATGTAAACCACTAATCAATTAAATGGTTTTTTTGATTGTAATAATCTTGCTAGATATCTAAAATTGCTTTTGCAAGCTTGTCTTTGTCATGCCTGAGAAGGTTGCTGTGTCTTAAAAAATCTCCT